>NZ_JBFRVM010000192.1:0-1637 GCF_041475145.1 Vibrio sp. 10N.222.49.A3 | reverse complement strand
CCCCCTCTGGCAGGATAGTTGTCACTGTTAAAATTTAACCAGTTTGGGCGATAAAGAGTAATTGTGTCTCGTATCTCAGTAGAAAGAAAAGAAGCTATATTGAAGAAGCTGTTGCCTCCCTATTCGATGTCAGTTAAAGAAGTGTCGGAAGAGGAAGGAATTAGCACTGCGACCCTGTATCATTGGCGCCAGCAACTCAGACGTTCAGGAGCCGCCGTGCCAAATAGCAACACTTCATCAGAGCAGTGGTCTGCTCAAACTAAACTCGCCATTGTTGCCGAGACTTACTCGATGACCGAAAGTGAACTCAGCCAATATTGTCGTGAAAAAGGTCTTTTCCCTGAACAAATCCAAAGTTGGCGCAGCGAATGTATGCAAGGGTTTAAGTCGAGTAAAGAGCAGGAAGCTGAAGCAAAGAAGCAGGCTAAAGCTGACAAACTTGAAATCAAAGAGTTGAAGAAAGATTTACGACTCAAAGAAAAAGCACTCGCTGAAACGGCCGCCCTCTTGGTACTAAGAAAAAAGCTGAGAGCCTTTTACGGGGAAGAGCCAGAGGACGACTAACCTCAACCGATGAAAGGCAGACCATAGTGACTCTTATCCTTGAAGCGAAGCAATGCGGATGCCGTTTAGAGCCAGCTTGCCATGAAGTTCAAATCGACTTGAGAACGTATCGTCGCTGGTATCAGCAAGGTGAAGTTCAAGCTGACAAAAGGCCGATATGCATCAGGCCAGAGCCTGCTAACAAGCTCTCTCAGCAAGAGCGTGATGCGATTATCGAGGTGTGTAACCGCTCTGAGTTCGCAAGCTTACCTCCGACTCAAATCGTCCCGACACTGCTTGACCGAGGTGAGTATATCGCCTCTGAATCGAGTTACTATCGGGTGCTGAGTGCACAGGGACAACTCCACAGACGAGGTCGTCAAAGAAGTAGGCAGAAGCAAGCGAAGCCATCAAGTTACACAGCGACAGATTCGAACCAAGTCTATACATGGGATATCACTTACTTACCTTCAAAAGTTCGAGGCCAACACTATTACCTGTATGTCATCGAGGACATCTACAGTCGAAAAATCGTTGGTTATGAAGTGTATGAGCGTGAATGCGGTGAGCTGGCGTCACAACTTCTGCAACGAACGTTGATGCGAGAGCAATGCTTCAATCAAGCGCTGGTTCTTCACTCAGATAATGGTGCACCGATGAAGTCGCTGACGTTTAAAGCAAAAATGGAAGAGTTAGGTATTACCTCATCGTATAGCCGCCCAAGAGTCAGCGATGATAACCCGTATGTCGAATCATTGTTCCGCACGGTAAAGTACATGCCAAGCTGGCCAACAAAGGGCTTTGAAAGTATCAACAGTAGTCGAAGTTGGGTTGAAGCCTTCGTACGCTGGTACAACACCGAGCATAAGCACAGTAAGCTAAATTACGTCACGCCTTCAGAGCGTCACAATGGAAAAGATAAAGAGATCTTGAAGCGCCGAGCAAAGGTATTACTCGCAGCAAAAGAGCTAAACCCTGAACGCTGGCCAGGTGATATCAGAAACTGTGAACCTGTTGGTGACATTCACCTAAATCCAGAAAGAGAAGCTGCTTAGTAAACAAGCGAATGATGACAACTACCTTGAAAAACGCCG
>NZ_JBFRVM010000191.1:0-860 GCF_041475145.1 Vibrio sp. 10N.222.49.A3 | reverse complement strand
AAATCGCTTTTTGATACGCTTTGGTCATGGCGGGCGATGGGGTGTAATCACGTTTTATAAAGGCCGGTGTCACATCTCGCATCTTATCAAAGTGCAAATCCAGTCGAGTGATAAAGCTGCTTCCTGGTACGCGAAGGTAACATTGCAAATCATCCATGGCTTGGATTTCACTGCTAGAGATAACCGGTCGTGTCACCGTCTGGTGGCCAATCGATACCCCATCACGGAGTGCATTTGCACCGTAAGAAATGTGCTCTCTTGAGACATCCACCTCTTGCTCACCCAAATCTTTGGATGAGATTTGCGCCATCTGCGCTGATGGGGCGCGAAAGTAAAAGCGAGAGTTGAGTAAATCAAAAATAACGTCCGCGGTATTTTTTCCGTAGGTTTTCACGAGCTGCGCATAAGACTGGAGACCAATCACATAACAGCCCCCAAACTTACGCACTTCGGCAATGATGGTGTCAAGCTCAGGCAGTTTATGCAGACTTGGCATTTCATCCATAATCACCCAGATGCGGCGGTCTTCATCGTCTTTGAGTCCCAAGATAGCGTTAGAAGCAATGGCAAGCCACGTCGAAATCAAAGGACGCAATGAGGCGTGTTGCTGCGCGTTACTCGATAAAAACAAAAAGCCTTTTTGTTTGTCATCTTGTACCCAATCGGTGATAGAAAACGGTTTACGTTTGGGCTCTCCTTTCGTGTCTTTGTCATCCAAGCCATCTAAAAAGCGTAGGCTCTTAATGTAGGTAGCGAGCACCGACTTAATGGAGATGGCCGTCTTTTTGATGTCTTTCGAGACCAGGGAAGCAGACTCTGTGCCTTGCAGGAAATTACCCAAGGTTTCAAGTTCAGACGTG
>NZ_JBFRVM010000190.1:15918-16256 GCF_041475145.1 Vibrio sp. 10N.222.49.A3 | reverse complement strand
TTCATGGGGCGGATACGATATATCTGTCGTAACGGCACTTTGCTCTTCTGATGCCGTAGCAACGATGGCATTCACTTCTGAAATACTTAAAACCTTTTCTGATATCGAATGAAAAGATTGAGCAAGCTCATCAGTCGTAGACTTTGTTAAGCGCATCAGTTCAACGTTTTTCACCATAGATTCATCCGCTTGCTTAGATTGGTCTTGTAACTGCGCAATGATCTCTTGGATATCGATAGTGGACTGCTGAGTTTTCCCAGCCAAAGCTCTTACTTCATCAGCAACAACAGCAAACCCTCTTCCTTGCTCACCGGCTCTAGCCGCTTCAATCGCGGCAT
>NZ_JBFRVM010000190.1:6835-15138 GCF_041475145.1 Vibrio sp. 10N.222.49.A3 | reverse complement strand
AGTTGGTTTGCTCAGAGATGTTCTTAATTACCTCAACAACACTGCTGATACGCTCTGAGTGCTCTCTAAGTAAATTCACGACCGTTTGAGTTTCTGATATTGATTCAGAAATTTCTTCTGTCGTGTCAGTTGAGTTTTTCAATGTTCCATGGCTTAGCTGAATAATGTCATTCGCTTCCATTGCTGACTGCTCAGCTCTTTGTGCGTTGTCAGCAACGTCTCTCGCTGTTGAAGATAACTCAGTCGCGGCCGTCGCGATTTGCTCTACCGATGATAGTTCATTCAAAGAGTTACTCTGGGATCGCTCTATCAGAGCTAAAGACTCTTCTTGCTTTTGGTTAATTGAATTCATGCTTACACCTGCCTGTGACAGGATATCATTCAATTTTGCAGACAGTTGAGACAAAGAATCTGAAATAGTGTCGAGCTCATTTCCACCCTCTTTCAATTTAACGTCCGATAAACGTCCATTCTCAAGGGCTCTAATCCAATTTACGATCAATGGTAAATTTCTCAATTCTCTTTTCACTAGGAAATAAGATGAGCCAGAAGCAACGATAGAAGAGAAAAGAACCAGCCACCATGAGAAAGAAGAGTTGGACTCTAAAACTGAATCAGAATGGGCTAATTCTTCCTTAGCGACGTCCAATTGCAATGAGATCAATTCACCAAGAACGCCTCCCATATCATCAACAAGGAGATAAAGCTGAGTGATCATCTCAGAATCATCAATCATCATATTTCTATGTTTATCAAGAATTAATGGTACTTCTCGCTCCACCTTGTCTATTTTAAGTTGAAGCTCTTTTGCCAACCCCTCTTCTTCTCGTGTTAGCTGCGTTGCCAGATAATGAAGGAATAGCTCATGAGCCTCTTTCATCGCAACAGAAACACCAGAATAAAAAGCCGTCTGCTCTATCATTCCCACATGGTATTTATTCGCCGCATCAATCACGCTTACCGCGTACAAATCCGAAATACTTTTCAAATCAGATAACGGAATGACTCGGTCCTCGTACACAGAGTGAAAACTGTCCATAACCTCATTTGAGGTAGCTTCGCTTTTTAAGTTGCTTACAACTAAAAAGATAGAAAAGAGCAGTGGAACTAGAAGAAGCTTTGTTGATATTGATTTCATATAATCCTGAAAAATAATGCATGGGAATTTACTAATAATGACGATCATATCACGTTTTTTTATTATTTTATCATTGACTTATAAGCCAACCACCTAAACAGACCAGTTCAGGCAGTGATTATTTCTCAACTATTTTGTAATGGAATAGCAACATAACTTGATCAATTAAACAATTCACAGCATAGAGTGAAGTGAAATTGATACAGATCTCGCAGCACACGAACGGTGCTGATGGACTTTCAACCAAAACAAGCTTACAACCACTTACATTGTTGAAAAATATGTTATTTTTCTTTTTGATTAAAAATAAAAAATAGCCGCTAGTTAGCGGCTATTTTGTCAAAACAGAACGAAGCTTCGACGACTTTTAGTCTCTCTACTTAATCTCGTCTACTATTCAAATTCTTCTATTTCTTAGTTTCTTCTACTTTTTCGTCTCTTCTACTTCTTAGTCTCTTCAACTACGGCTTTCATCAATACTGATGTATCCATGCGACCTTGTCCTTGGGCAGACAGTGTCTTGTAGGCGTTGTTGGTCTTTTCCGTCAAAGGAAGTTGGATGCCTTGGCGTTCTGCTTCATCTAGGCAGAAACCTAAGTCTTTGATCATCCAATCAATGGCAAAGCCGAAATCGAATTTATCTTGCGCCATTGTGGTCGCGCGGTTTTCCATCTGCCATGAACCGGCAGCGCCATTTTTAAGGCAATCAACCAGAGTTGGGATATCAAGACCTGATTTCTCTGCAAGTACCAAACCTTCAGAAAGACCATTCAATACACCTGCAATGCAGATCTGATTGACCATCTTTGCGCGTTGGCCTTGGCCGACTTTACCCATCAGAACTGACGATTTTCCGTAAGCTTCGAACACAGGTTGAAGGCCGTTGAAAAGCGCTTGTTCGCCACCACACATGATGGTTAACACGCCGTTTTCTGCGCCTGCTTGGCCACCAGACACTGGTGCATCCATAAAGCGAACACCCGATTGCTTAGCTGCTATTTCAAGCTCTTCAGACAGAACTGCAGACGTTGTGGTGTGGTCGACAAGAATCGCGTTTGGCTTCATTGCTGCCAGTGCGCCTGTTTCGCTGGTTGTCATGCTGCGTACATCGTCATCGTTGCCCACACAAACTAATACCACGTCAGCTTCCGCGACACACTCAGCCACAGATTCTGCCGTTTTACCTTGGTGTTTATCAGCCCAGTCTAATGCTTTGTTGTGAGTGCGGTTAAACACCGTTACTTCAAAACCGGCTTTGACTAGGTGGCCTGCCATTGGGAAGCCCATAACGCCTAGCCCGATAAAACTTACTTTCATTTCTTTCTCCTTTTATTTGACCAAGTCATCGCTATGAAAAGATCGAACACTCTCAATCAACGCATCAATAAGCAGGGTCAAAGCCTTTGGCTGATATTTTCTTTCTTTGTACACTAAATACGCTTGGCGATCACCCCGATGATACTCAGGGAGCACTTGAATCAAATTCATCTCAGGGGATACATGACGAAAAGGCAATGAAGCAAGCCCCAAACCTTTTTGCGCTGCGGCCGCCACCGCATGAATATCGTTGACGATGAACTTGGGTTTAATCGTGATCATCTGCTCTAAGCGGTCGGATTTGTAGAGCGGCATATCAAACACATCATCAACGTTGATCCAGTCTTGAAGCTCTAGGTCGTCCGGATTTTCAATCGTCTCACGCGAATCTAAGTATTCTTGGCTCGCGAAAAATCCGTGTTTGGCTTTGAAAAGTGGACGAGCAATCATGCCTTCCATCTCTGAGATCTTAAACGTGATCAGTAAGTCACGGTCGGTCTGCGGGATAAACTGTTGCTGGCTCAAGGTAAGATCGAGCTGAACGTTCGGATATTGAGTGAGGAATTGCTCTACCATCGACCTTAAAAAGCCACTATAGAAGTTGTGAGGTACGGCGAGCTTTATCTTGCCTTGAATAGCGTCACGCTCTTCTAGCAAGCTATTAAAGCCCTGATGAATCGACTCCATGCCGCTGCTCAGTGCAGAAAAGGCCGCCTCGCCGTCTTTGGTGGCCACCAGCTCACGACCTTTCTTTTCTAAAAGTCGGATATTCAGGCGATCTTCCAATGCGGTTAGCCTACGCGACATAGTCGACACTGGGAGTTGCAGCCGTTTAGAAGCCGATAGCAAAGAGCCCTCTTCAACCACTGCACAGAATAAGAACAGATCATCAATGTTTCCAAATATGGAATTCATACTTCTATATGTGCCTATTTTTCTCATTAATGGATAGATGTAACCTTATCTCATCAACAACAGAAAATCACGGGAGAACACAGTATGAACAACAAACAATTTTGGGTAACCGCGATTTTATCCTCCCTGACCATGGCGACTATCATGTCTGGGTTAATTTCTGGCTACAAAATGGGATTCAGCCCCGAGTGGCCGCCAATCTGGCTGCAAAGCTTTTTCATTGCTTGGCCGTGTGCTATCACGCTCAACCTCACCGTGCTTCCTTTGATCAGAAAACTCTCAGCATGGATTTGTCGCCCGAGAGCGCTTTGCATACCTGAGGTCACGGAACGATGATCAAGGGCTTATGCTCTAGGAGCTATGATCTAGAAGCTGCCATCAAGGGGCTGCGATCAAAGAGTCATGCTCACGGATAAACGTCTGAATTACGCCCATAAAAAAACCGAGCACTAGGCTCGGTTTTTTGTATTCTACATTCTACTCACAAGAGCAAAGCTATCAATTATAGATTGATATTACAGCTCAGCGTTGTGGTAAACCTGCTGAACGTCATCACAGTCGTCAAGCATGTCTAAGAACTTCTGGAATTTCTCAGAATCTTCTTCAGCTACTGGCGTAGTTGTTTGAGGAACGAAAGTGATTTCCTCAACGTCTAGCGTTAGGTCTGGGAACGCAGCGTTTAGTGCTGTCTTCGTTTTGAAGAACTCAGTCGTTGGAGCGAATACAGTGATAACACCGTCTTCTAGCTCAACGTCAGTCACGTCTACGTCTTCCATCATTAGCGTTTCTAGGATGATCTCGTCATCTTCGCCTGCAAACTGGAATACAGCTTGGTGAGCGAACATGTGAGAAACAGTACCTTCAACACCGATTTTCGCGCCAGTTTTAACGAAACATTGGCGAACGTCTTGGAAAGTACGGTTACCGTTGTCTGTTAAACAGTCAACGATTACGCTTGTGCCACCTGGGCCAAAACCTTCGTAACGAGCTGGTTGGAAGTCTTCACCGCCGCCGCCGTTCGCTTTATCGATCGCTTTGTCGATAACGTGAGCGGGTACTTGGTCTTTCTTCGCTTTAGCAATCAGGTGCTTAAGAGGTAGGTTCATGTCTGGGTCAGAGCTGCCGTTCTTAGCCAGTACGTAAATCTCTTTACCGTATTTAGAATAAACTTTAATTTTTGCGCCTGCAGTTTTCGCCATTGAGGCCTTGCGCACTTCAAAACTTCTTCCCATCGGGATCTTCTCTCTGATTCAATTAACGGTGCAAATTCTAGCAAATTACTGCGTCATTTCAATTCAACAGCTTTGCTGGGTAAGGTTTATCTGCGTTTATGCGACACCCATTACCCGTTTGTATTTTTCTACAGACTGCTCAAACCAAGCCTTTTCTTCTGGATCACCTAGCTTCATTGCTTCTTCAACAATGGCTTCAGGGCCACATTTCGCTTGCTTCAGTTTCCATACAAGAAACGATGCTTGCTTATCCAGTTCGATTTTATTTTTCTCACTGGGTGGAAGGAGTGAAAGGTTGATAGACATTATTAGCCTTCGTCTGTAATACGCTTGGCCGAGAAATATATCATAGAGCAGCCTCATAAAACCAATACTATGAGCAATAGTGGGGGTTGTAGGACGAGAAAGCAGCAAGTCGCTGATGCAGGTCAAGCTAGTTTGGGAAAGTGCGTTTAGCTCAAAGCACCAACAAGTTTGCACGATATGAGCCAGTTCCCATATAAAACCGAAAGGTTATATTTTCGAAAGCTAAATATAAAATGAATCCGGAGAACACTGAGCCTCAATGACTTTGCTCCTGTTTATTTCTCACTACCAGTGGGAACGCGCGTTAAGCCCTGCTTATTACTCACATAGAAAAACAAAGCGGCATCCCACGAAGACTCCATCAAATGAGAATAGATAGACATATTTTGTTTATTCTTATTTATAAATAACTCTTTAATCGTGCCCAATGTGTTTGTGTTGGCATCAATCTGAGTCTGACAGTATTTAACAATAATGACAGGAGGAAGAGAGCCACCAACTCGAAATATGATGTATCCATCTCGTTCCAATTCCATACGAGAGTAGATTTTCATATTGTCAGGAGCTCCATCAATATCATTTATAATCTTCTTAAGCTTGCTATAAAACTCTAGTCCATCACAAAAACATTTATCATTAGCAATAAAACCATTGATTTCGTTAGTTTTATTACAATAATCCTCAACTGATTCAGGAGTAACTGGATACCGTGTCTCATTAATAATGTAACTACTTAAAGTTTTTAACAGCTCAGTCTCGCTCTTAGACAGTTTCATACCTAAGTCCAAAGCAACACTTACTAAGTTTATGGCTATAAGCTCTGACCTTTTTTTCAAGTAAATCTTTAGGCGCAGATATGAGTAATGACACAACCCCTGATTTAAGTAACAACTCAAGTGAATATCCCAACATCAAAACACTCGATTTGTAAGCAGCATCTTTGATAGTTAAGACCTCAAAAACATCACTTGATGTGTAAGAGGTAGTCCTCATTAATGATTCAAGTTCTAATGTTTTCTGATTGCCGCTTTCTCTAAGTAATTTCGCACTAATGAGTTTGCTATCTGCCTCTTTAACCCAATCAAATTTATTGAAGATACCTTTTTCGCCACTCGATTTTAAAGGTGCTTTCATCAAAGTCCTACTGTCTCGGTTCATGTATGTTTAATTGACTGAATGTTGGTTTGTAATTGAAGATTAGAATACCACTGAAATCCGGTCACTAGAGGCATATAAGTTGAAGTATGAGTGTATAAACCCTACTCCGGCAACAGATAGCGCGTGCTTCTGCCACCAGAACCAGATTTGACTAAGCAGCCATGCTCAATCAAAGCGTTCAAATGACGTGTTGCAGTGGCACTACTTACCTTCGCTACCTTTTTATATTGACTAGCATTAATGCCTTCTGAAAAATCACCATCGAGCATCCTATTCAACACTTTTACTTGCTCTGCCGTAAGCTTGGTTTGATCAACACATCGCCAATAATTGGTCTTATATACAGTTTGGTCGACCTCAGCGAAAACGCCTGTAAACGTCTCGTCTAACGTATCTAAGAACCACATCAACCATTCGCTAATATCGAGTCCCCCTTTCTGGGTTCGCTCCAATATCTCGTAGTAATGCTTGCGGTTAGCGAGAATCCCCACCGACATCGCATAGAAACGTACCGACTGCTGCTCGGCCTGTGCTAACGCCAAGTCAGTCAACAATCGAGTAATACGACCATTACCATCATCTAACGGGTGTAAGGTGATAAACCAAAGATGAGTTATCGCAGCTCTAAGTAAGGGATCGAGTGTAGCGTCGGCAAGTGAATCATTGAACCATGTGATAAACGCATCTAACTCAGCATCAAGAATGTCTCGGCTAGGTGCTTCAAAGTGCACGGTTGGACGGTCAATTCTTCCTGATACCACTTGCATCGGAGTGTCACCTCTTAGCTGACCTCCGACTACAGGGTTAAACATGGTGTAGCCTTGAGAAAACAGTCTACGGTGCCAATGTAAGATCCTATCAAGCGCTAATGGCTCTGTTAGGTTCTGCACCGCATCCAACATAATTTCAGCTAGGCCATCGGTTTGTTCTGTCGTAGGAAAAGGTCGATCTTCACTGACACCGAGTTTATTGGCTAAAGAAGATCGGACCGAGAAAGCATTAAGCTTTTCTCCCTCAATCGCACTGGAATGGACTATGTTCGCTAATAAGGTGTCGAGCATGGTTTGGGATTGATCCGCAGACTGTGAGGCAATCTTGCCCAATAGAATGCCCTGATTAAGCCGTACTTCTCTTAACCTCACGCCTATTTTCTGATTATCCCAAACAAAGTTTGGCCAATTATCTTGCTGCCAAATCCACATATTACGCCCCATGATGCGAAAGTATCACTTATTCAACTCATACTATGAGCTGTTTAAGGAAATTATTCAACTCACATTATGAGCTGAATAATTAGATAATCGCATCAAAGAGATAAGAAAGACAGCTCCTCGAAACCCAAAAGTCTATTCACTCACCGCGAACACATCGCAGCGTGAGGCGCAGATGAAGTCATTTTTGTGGAGGCCTTTGATTGAGTGGCTCCACCAAGTGACGGTGACTTTGCCCCACTCCAGTAAGATCGAAGGGTGGTGGAACTCTTCTTCTGCTAACTCTGACACTTTGTTGCTGAATGCCCACGCTTGTTTGTAGTTCTTAAACTTAAACACCTTCTCAAGCTGTGGGATGCCATCTCTTTCGATGATCAGCCAATCAGACAACTCCAACAGTAAAGATTGTTGTTCATCTTTATTAAGAGAAATTGCATCGATACTGCAGGCTTCGCATTTTTGTTCATTCAACATGTGTTGGTTCCTTGGGTTCAAAAAGTGGTGGTAGTAACCCCGCGTCGATGGCGAGATCAGCTTGCTGTAATAGGTTTTCCTGACTGATTTTAAAGAGCTCAGATAGCTCGTCGATCACGTAATATTTCGGCTGCATGATGTCGATGCGATAAGGGGTTCTCAACACCGTTTGCAGATCGAACCGCTCACGAACCGCCAAATCACCGCTCAATGCGTACATGGTTTCCGCCGGAGAAGAGAGAATGCCACCGCCATAAATTTTCAGTTGTTGGCCTTCTTTTACTAAACCGAACTCGACCGTAAACCAATACAAACGGGCCAGGTAAGCGCGCTGTTTGGATGTAGCGGCTTGGCCTAGTTTTCCATAATGCTCAGTGAATGCTGCGAAATCAGCATTAGTGAGCATGGCACAGTGGCCGAAAATTTCATGAAAGAAATCAGGTTCTTGTAAGTAATCGAACTCGTCTCGCGTTCTCAAAAATGTCGCAACTGGAAATTTCTTATTGGCAAGCAAATCAAAGAATCGGTCGAAATCGATCAATGCAGGCACAG
>NZ_JBFRVM010000190.1:5050-6105 GCF_041475145.1 Vibrio sp. 10N.222.49.A3 | reverse complement strand
TCGATCAATGCAGGCACAGGCTGAACTTGCCAACCTGTTGTTTCCATTAGCACTTTGTTTATCTCTGGCAGCTGGGGAACTCTGTCTAATGGCAGATCCAGCAAGGTCAGACCGTGCAAATAAGCATCGCATGCGCGGTCATTAATGACGTCCAGTTGCCTTTTCACTAAGTCGTGCCAAATAGCGTCTTCTTCGAGGCTCCACTCAACCCATCCCTCTTGGCTCACGGGCTTAGAATGATATTGAGTCATTACACACCTCCTTTCGAATGTCTCACTTTAAGCCTATCTCCACTCCTTATATCCGCCAATTTGCACGATTTTTCGAAACGGATGTTCGTGTAACATTTTATTCACACAATTCCAACAACCCCTTATTTTGCTGATCTTTTGACTTTGTAAATCCTAAATACCAGACTGAAATCGTTAACTTTTTGTTAAAGGTAAAGGAATGCACGAGAGCAATAAGCCAATTTGGCAACCCAGTGACCAGCGTATCGCACACGCCAACGTAACCCGATTTATGGACAACCTCGATCAGCAGGACGTATTCGAGCGGAAATTGAAAAACTACACGGAGCTTCATCAATGGTCTGTGGAGCAGCCGGAGTCGTTTTGGCATAACGTGTGGCAGTTTTGTGGAATGGTGGGTTCGCAAGACAGTATAAACAAGGCAGAAAGCGATCACATCAAAACTCAAGGCGAGAGCCGCTGGCAGCAACCGAAATCGAATCGCGATGCGGTCTGGTTTCCGAATGCTCAAGTGAACTACGCCGAAAACTTACTACATTCAGCAAAAACGTTGCCAAACGAGCTTGCGATTTGGTTTGAGAACGAACGTGGCGAACAGCAAAGCTACACATGGAAAACCTTGCGTGAGGAAGTATCTAGCGTTCAACAATGGCTTGTCGATAGCGGCGTGGGGCAAGGTGATATAGTTGCTGCATATACGCCCTACCTGCCACAAACCGTTATAGCGATGTTGGCAACCACCAGCTTAGGGGCGATTTGGACATCGACCTCGCCTGATTTTGGCGTCGAGAGCGTGATTGAGCG
>NZ_JBFRVM010000190.1:3863-4362 GCF_041475145.1 Vibrio sp. 10N.222.49.A3 | reverse complement strand
TCGAGAGCGTGATTGAGCGATTTGGCCAAGTGAAACCTAAGGTACTGTTAACCTGTGATGGCTACACCTTCAATGGTAAAACATTTGATATGGCAGACAAGAACCGTGAAATCATCGAGCACTTAAACGCACTAAAACAGGTGTGTGAGATCGGTTATTTGAAACCGACTCGTGATTTAGAGAAGAGCGACTTAGAGAAGAACGATTTAAAGAAAAACAAAGTTGAACATGATGTGTCGATCCAAAGCTGGCAAAGCATCATTAATCACTATCAGCCAAAACCTCTTCGATTCACTCATGTGAACTTCAATGAACCACTTTTTGTACTCTACTCTTCCGGCACAACGGGCAAGCCTAAATGCATTGTGCATTCAGTTGGCGGCACCATCATCAATCACCTAAAAGAGCATCAACTTCATTGCGATATAAAGCCCAACGATCGCGTGTTCTATTACACCACTTGTGGCTGGATGATGTGGAACTGGCACGTCTCTGCGCT
>NZ_JBFRVM010000190.1:969-3175 GCF_041475145.1 Vibrio sp. 10N.222.49.A3 | reverse complement strand
CGCTAGCGGTGCTTGTTTGGTGATCTTTGATGGTAGTCCGGTTTATCCGAAACCTGACGTTCTATGGGATTTAGCGCAGCGAGCTGATATATCGACATTTGGCACTTCAGCCAAGTATCTAGAAGCGATTGAGAAGGCAGAACTCTCGCCTATCGACAGTCACAACCTTCCTAAATTAAGAACACTTTGCTCGACGGGTTCTGTGCTCTACCCAGAGCAGTTCGATTATGTCTACAAGCACATAAAGCAAGACCTGCATTTAGCGTCCATTTCTGGCGGCACGGATATTTGTGGCTGCTTTGTTTTAGGTAATCCCATCTCGCCTGTGTATCGCGGAGAGTGCCAACAGGCAGGGCTCGGCGTCGACATCAAGGTGTTCAACTCTTCTGGTCACAAGGTCGATCACGAACGTGGCGAACTGGTGTGTACAAATTCCCTACCCAACTTCCCTGTTGGCTTCTGGAATGACACCGGAGAGCGCTATCACAGCACCTATTGGGATAGGTTTGATAATGTGTGGCATCACGGAGATGAAGTCGCACAGAGCGGACATGGCGGCTACCTGTTCTATGGGCGAGGCGACACCACACTCAACCCCGGTGGCGTGCGAATTGGTACCGCTGAGATCTACCAGCAAGTGAACACTATTGAAGGCATTGTGGATTCGATAGCAGTCGGCAAAGACATCGACCGCAATGAGCAGATATGGCTGTTTGTCCAACTGCAGCAAGATGTGAGTCTAGATGAAACGTTACTGACAGCCATCAGAAGTAAACTCAAATCATCTTGCTCACCAAGGCATGTGCCAAGCCAGATATTTGCGATCAGCGATGTGCCAAAAACACGCTCTGGCAAACTGGTGGAGTTGGCGGTGAAACAGGTTGTAAATGGTAAGGATGTAGAAAACCTCGGGGCAATTGCTAACGCCGAGGTTTTGGAAGAAATAAAGCGCGTTGTTTCGCTTTAGTGCTCCTATCTCAAAAGCTCCCAACGAGAAGAAAGTAACTTCGCACAAAAAACCTCCACGAATAAACATCGTGGAGGACTTTTCGTCTTTATATTGGTCACATTTAACAAGGATAGTCAGGGTGTATCTGCCTTTTTAACTCAAAGTGAAGCCGTTTTAACAGATTGCCCCAAATAATTCAGCTTCGTTCCAATTAAGAACATGTACTCGCAATTCACTTTTGTAGTTGATATTTAAATTTTTTTCTAAGGCCAATAACTCTAACTATGTGGCTAAGTTCGCTAGTCCATCTCTTTGGTGATATCGCTAACTTTACTCTGTGTCCAAACTCTTTAAGCGAATCAGTATTTTAAGATTACCGAACCACTAAAAATCAACAGCCAACGTTTGCTTTGTCTGTGTCAGGTATACTAAGGGATAGCATTTCATTATCACGGATTCTTTGGTTCACAAAATCAACAAATGATCTAACCTTGGGTAATAAGTGGCGGTTTGATGGCCAGATTAAAGATAGGTTACCAAGGGGCTGCATACAATCAGTCAATATAGGCTCTAAATGGTTAAGCTCTAACGATGGTTTGGCAACATAGACTGGTAGGTGCGCAATACCAAATCCGTCTAGGGCAGCTTGGAGGCCAGCGTGAGTATTATTGAAAACAAGAGTTCGCGGAAGTTCCAAATTAAAATTTTGAGGCTTGAATGCCCACTGAGCAATGCGGCCATTTGAAGGATATTTAAAATGAATACAGGAATGGTGTAGTAAATCGTGAGGTGTTTTAGGTTTTCCATGCTTCTTAAAATAGGCATGACTGCCACATACGACAAAATGTTGCTCACCGATTTTATAGCCTATTAAGCGGGAATCCCTCAGTTCTCCAATTCGAACAGCGACATCAATCCCTTCTCCGATAATATCAATGACCCTATCCTCAAAATCTATATCTAATTCTACTTCTGGATACGTCCTCAAATACTCAACCAGCATTGGTTGTAAAAGAGAATGCCCGAAAATTTGTGGAACACTAACTCTCAATCGACCTTTGGGGGTTGAACGAGAAGCTGTGATCATAGCCCTAGCATCAACTAAGTCGTTAAGAATTATCTTGCATCTCTTATAATAAACATTCCCTTCGTTAGTCATGCTTATACTTCTAGTCGTTCTGTGAAATAAACGAACCCCCAACTCTTCTTCAAGCCTTGTAATACTTTTAGAAACTGCCGATGCTGAGACTCCTAATA
>NZ_JBFRVM010000190.1:0-252 GCF_041475145.1 Vibrio sp. 10N.222.49.A3 | reverse complement strand
GATGCTGAGACTCCTAATACTCTGCCAGCTTCCGCGTAACTACAAAGCTCTGCCGCATGAACAAAGGAAGCAATTCCTTTCAAACTTTCCATATTTAAACTCTATTAAGGATTTTTTTTCATTAGTGTAAAGCCAGTTAGTTATATTTACAAACAATAAAATGGTAAGTATTCTCGCTCGAAATGAAAATTAACTATGGATGCTAAAATTAGAATCAACTAATACTTGTAATAAGAGACACTAATACTATAT
>NZ_JBFRVM010000189.1:0-15134 GCF_041475145.1 Vibrio sp. 10N.222.49.A3 | reverse complement strand
TAAGTGAACGGCATTACACCCATTGGGTGCCTTTTTTGATCGTGTTAAGTCTAGCGATTAAAGTGAATGCTAACTAAGAGATTATTCTGCTTGGTGGATACTCTCTTGAATCGTCAAACGTACTTCAGGGTAAAGCATTGAGTAGAGAAGTTTAGCGAATTGCTGAGTCTTTTCTAAATCACAGTTACCATCGTTATCCAGATATTGCTGCTGTTTCAGAGTTGCGAACATCGACGCAAACACGCCTTTATCGAAGAACTCCGGTGCGTTGATACCTTGTAGACGACCAAGTCGCTGTGCTATGTCTTGGCTCTTCTGCTCAAGGTCTGACTTATCTAGATCAGGATTCTCTGCCAATAGGTTCAGAGCAATTGAGTAGCGCTGGAGCGTTTCTGAAATCGTACGGCCTAGTAGCATCAGTGCTTGGCTGTTTGACTGGTTGATCGTTACTTGGTTGTTCGACACAACAAGCATGCCTTGACCGACTAGCTCATCAATGATGTTCGCAACCACGCTTTCAAGCTGATCTTCGTCGTAGCTTAAAAACAACTCTTTCTTTAAGAATGGGTAGATAGCTGCAACATTTTCTTGAATAGCGTCGATTGATAAACCGTGCTGACGAATGGTCATCTGAGCGATCAATGATGGCAATGCAAACAAGTGAATGATGTTATTACGATAGTAGGTCATCAGAATCGATTGGTGACGATCAAGTGAAATGATGTCGCCCATAGTGTCTGATTCAATTAAGAACTTGTTCAATGACTCTGCGTGTTTTACTAAGTCTTCAGCGCTGTCTTTAGGCACTGTGAATGTATCTGAATAAGGCACATTCTTAAGTAGAGACAGGTAGCAGTTGATCTGAGAAACCAAAGAGTCTCGAGACAATGCGCGCTGTCTTGAAGCCAATAGTGCCGTTGCACAAAGAGTCAGGGCATTGGTCGCTGCCGCATCGTTAATGTGCGTCATCATTTTGGTTGCCAAGTCATTAACCACCGGGTTCATCCATTGTGGTTTGCTGGTTCCCATTGGGTCGATATCTTTAGTCCACTCAGGAGCATGTTCGTTCAGATATTGGTTAAGCTGAATTGGCTCACCGAAGTTCACGTAGCCTTTACCAAAGTTACGCAGCTTACGAATTGTACGAATCACTAGGCTCGCGTTTTCTTTCTCTTTACGCTTACCACGAAGTTCTTTCGCGTAGGTCGCGACTTCCATTACGTGCTCATAGCCGATGTATACAGGAACCAAAGTTACCGGACGGTTCATGCCGCGCAGCATGGCTTGGATTGTCATCGCTAGCATGCCGGTTTTCGCCTGCAATAGACGACCCGTACGAGAACGACCACCTTCACTGAAGTATTCTACTGAGTAACCTTTAGCGAACAGTTCGGCTAGGTATTCACGGAAAATCGTTGAGTAAAGCTTGTTGCCTTTGAAACTACGACGAATAAAGAACGCACCGCCGTGACGGAAAATAGGGCCGGCAGGGAAGAAGTTGAGGTTGATCCCTGCTGCGATGTGCGGAGGAACCATACCTTCATGATAAAGCACATAAGAAAGCAATAAGTAATCCATGTGACTACGATGACAAGGTACATAAACGATCTCGTGACCATCTTGAGCCAGCTTACGAACGGTTGAAGCGTTGCTGATATGCAGGCCTTGGTACAACTTATTCCACAACCAACCAAGAATCTTTTCACCGCGTTTGATTAGCGAGTAAGAGAAGTTCGCAGCAATCTCGTCCATGATGTCTTGAGCTTCTTTGCTCGCTTTCTCTATGGAAATATTTTTTGATTCAGCTTCATCTTCTATCGCCTTTTTGATTGCTTCTGACTTTAGCAGGCGGTCGAACAGAGCTTGGCGGCTTGGTAGGTTAGGGCCCGATGCTGCAAGTTTTTGACGAGAGAAGTGAATGCGTGCCACGCGCGCCAGTTTATGCGCGATGGTGCTGTCGGTGCCGTGTGAGTTAGCCATGTATCGTAGAGATACCACTGGGCTAAAGCGAACCAGACAGTCACGACCTGCTAGCAATACAGCTTTCGATTTCTCTAAGCCGTTCATTGCTTGTAGGTAAGGCTTCTGGTTATTCTCTTTACCAGGCTTTCGACCCCACAATACGGTGGCAGGGATAACTTGAACGTCGAGCTCAGAGTCTTCTGCATGCAGTGAAAGCAGTTCAGAGAAGACTTCAATTGATGAGCTTGGTACATAATCATCGTCTTGCAGTAGAGTTTTGCGAGAAGAGATAAAAACGTAGCGTTGCAGTGATTTGCCATTGATTTCAAGTTTGCTCAATGGATCAGGCAACCCTAGTTCAAGTGCATGTTTTTGCAATGTAAGAATGTCTACACTTGAGCGAAACGGTAAGGCGTATACAATCGGTTTGCTCAAATCAATGTTCAAATCCTCTACAGGGTTTGAAGGGATTGATGTGCTCTTTACCAATAGGGATAAAGGTAGCTTCATTAATGAACGTGAAAAAGATTGTCCAGAAGACATATAGGTTCACTGCCTCAATAGTTATTTCAATGTGCTCAAGCGTATCTCTATTTCTATAATGAGAGGATAAATCCTATGAGTGAAATAGGGATAAGCCTAGGCGTAAATTTAATCGATGCAAGAATACCAGAAACTGGTCTAACCTTTTAATGGAAATAGTCATATTGCCGTTAAGTTTGTGGAAAATCATTCATCGACTGATTGAGTATAGAGTTAAAAATGACCAAAAAATCAAACACCGGAGTCAAACGTATCGTCAAAGCGGCGGGCTTTTCATGGCAAGGCATCACGAGCTCGTTTAAAAACGAGGCTGCATTTCGACAAGAAGTCTTTATGGCCGCAGTGCTTATTCCGTTGGCGTTCTACTTAGATGTAAACCAAGTTGAGCGAATCTTAATGATTTCAGCCGTCGTGTTGGTGATGGTTGTCGAGTTGATCAATACCGCGATTGAAGCGGTCGTTGACCGAATCGGTAGCGAACATCATGAGCTTTCTGGGATGGCGAAAGATGTTGGCTCAGCTGCCGTTTTTATCTGTTTAGTATTAGCTGGTTACGTGTGGTTAGAGATCTTGTTTTTGTAATTCGCTAAAAATGAACTAAAAACAACCAATTGCTTTGCTTTTATTCAGTTACTGGATATACTCACAGTCAACTGTATAAAAAGACAGGTGAATCATGAAGCCGTTAACGCCCCGCCAGCAACAAGTTTTTGACCTTATCAAAAGTAAGATCGAAGATTGCGGTATGCCACCGACTCGTGCAGAAATCGCACGTGAACTTGGTTTCCGCTCTGCAAATGCTGCAGAAGAACATTTGAAAGCTCTTGCTCGTAAAGAAGCGATTGAGATTATCCCGGGTGCGTCTCGCGGTATTCGTATTTTGCTTGAAGATGCAGCGAATGAAGAGCAAGGTTTACCATTAATCGGTCAGGTTGCCGCTGGCGAGCCTATTTTGGCTCAAGAGCATGTAGAAATGCATTACCAAGTTGACCCAGGTATGTTTAAGCCACAAGCTGACTTCTTACTTCGCGTAAATGGCGAAAGTATGAAAGACATCGGTATTATGGATGGCGATTTACTGGCCGTGCATAAAACACAAGACGTGCGTGATGGACAAGTTGTCGTGGCTCGTGTCGACGATGATGTAACGGTAAAACGCCTAGAGCGCAAAGGTTCTACCGTTCTGTTGCATGCTGAAAATGAAGAGTTTTCTCCAATTCACGTGGACTTAGAATCCCAACACTTGTCTATTGAAGGACTTGCGGTTGGTATTATTCGTAACACGGACTGGATGTAGTCAGTGCAAACAGCTTATTGATATTTACTCTCAATAACTTGTTATTGTAATTGATATTCATTATCATCTTCTTTGTCGAGATACAAGGGAGATGATGATGCCAAACCCAACCAAACCTCAAATGAAGCCGCTTATTCGTAAGTCGCACACCTATGATCAAAAGGCTTCTTCTGATCTCGGGTCAGCACATCAAGAATTCCAAGTACCGACGAATCTTGTTCAACACCTTTGGTTTCGCAGCCGCGAAAGCCTAGCCGATGACGGTCTTGTTTATGACCCTATTGCAGCACAAGCCTGCAAGCGTTGCCAACTCGCACCTGAATGCCTTACCGGTGAACTCGACCAGCAACAACTCCTTTACGCGACACTGACTCAACTTTGTGACTCTCAAGTTCAACAGTTTTTATCTCATAACCCAGATGCTTGGATAATTAACGTGGGAGCAGGGCTTGATACCCGCTTCTACCGTTTAGATAATGGCCGCTGTCATTGGGTTGAGCTAGATGTAACCGAGAACTTAGTTTGGCGACAACGCCTGTTCCACAAGAATGAACGCTACCGTCTAGAGTGTGGCTCGGTGGATGACCTGACCTGGTTGGATGAACTTAATATTCCAGAACAAGCCTCAGTGATGGTGGTGTGTGAACATGCTCTGCTGGATTGCAATGAACAACAGACGGCGAACTTTATTCAGTCTTTGAGCCGTTATTTTACCCACGCACATGCGTGTTTAGTGTTAGCTGGAGATAAAAGCTCTAGTGCTCTGGGACAAAAGCTTGGTTCTGGAAAATACGCACATGGCTTATCTTCTCCGATAGACAGCGTCCTTAATTGGCTGCCATGGGCTCAATGGGTAAAAGTGTTTTCTCCACTTGACCAGCAGTGTAATCGTTGGAAATTGTGGCAGCGACTTCTTTGTAAAATCTCTCAGGTCAAAAAGCGTTTAACGCCGCAGTTAGTGCTTGTTAAGTGGTAGTGCTAGCGGTTCTGTTGGCAGATATCTGAATGCTTGCCTCGTTAGAGGTATTCGTTATCGATAAAAGGCAAGCACCTCCCCACAACATAGTGAAAGCCCACTCACTAGGTTAAACTATCGCCTCTAATCTAAGAGGTGATCGTGAAGTTATTTAATCCCCAAACTATTTTTCAAACGTTATCCAATCAGGCGATGCACAAAAAAGTGCTGTTACTCGCGATCCCGATGGTTCTTTCTAATATTACGGTTCCACTGTTGGGCTTAGTCGATGCTGCGGTTATCGGTCACTTAGAGCATTCTTGGTATTTAGGTGGTGTGGCGCTGGGTGGCACAATGATCAGCGTGACCTTTTGGCTGCTCGGTTTCTTACGAATGTCGACGACGGGACTGGCCGCGCAATCTTATGGGGCGAACGATGGCAAGCAACTTGGTTTAGTCTTTGTGCAAGGCGTGACCATGGCACTAGGGTTTGCTGGTTTCTTCTTGCTATTGCATAGCTTTGTTGCGGATGCGGTTTTCTCTCTGAGTAGTGCCAGTGACCAAGTGAAACACTATGGTCAGCAATATTTCTCTATCCGAGCATGGAGTGCGCCTGCTGCGTTGACTAACTTTGTGCTGTTAGGTTGGTTACTCGGAACCCAAAATGCCAAAGCACCCATGTGGATGGTGATCATTACTAATATCACCAACATCGTTTTAGATATCGTATTTGTGATTGGCCTCGGCTGGCAAGTGGAAGGCGCAGCATTGGCATCTGTAATGGCTGATTATGCCGGTTTAACATTTGGCCTGATTTGTGTTTACCGAATCTGGGTGAAGAAGCAGTTACCATCGCCATGGGAGCTGCTTAAGAAAACCAGCCAAGGTTTGAGTCGTTTCGTAAAACTGAATCGCGATATCTTCCTTCGTTCACTATGCCTACAAGCGACTTTCACTTTCATGACCTTCCAAGGTGCAAGCTTTGGCGATGATGTTGTTGCGGCCAATGCAGTGTTGATGAGTTTCTTGATGATCATCTCTTATGGGATGGATGGTTTTGCCTACGCAATGGAAGCCATGGTCGGTAAAGCGATCGGCGCGAAAGATAAAGATGAGCTAAATCAGTCTTTGATTGGCACCTTTTTTTGGAGCTTCAACATTTGCTTGGTGCTCACCATTGTGTTCGCGATTGCGGGGTCTAGCTTGATTAACATGATCACCACAATCCCAGCAGTGAAGAGCCAGGCTGAGGTGTATCTGCCATGGTTGATTGCAATGCCGTTGGTTTCGATGTGGTGCTTCTTATTGGATGGTATTTTCGTTGGGGCAACCAAAGGCAAGGATATGCGCAATAGCATGTTCGTGGCGACCTGCTGCTTCTTTGTAATTTTCTACTTGGCCTCAGGTTTAGAAAACCATGCGCTGTGGCTAGCAATGTTGAGTTTTATGGCGATGCGTGGCATCGGTCTTGGAGTGTTGTTTGTTTCTCAGTGGAAGAAGGGGGAGTTTCTCGCTTAGCTTGCATAGCTTAGTTCAGGGAACGAAAAATAAAAACAGCAAGCTCTTGGCTTGCTGTTTATGTACTTGGCCTACAGGTGGTCAAATAGTCCTGTTGGTTCTTTGTTTAGAACAAACGGTTAAGTCCGTTAAGCGCTGCTACGCGATACGCCTCGGCCATCGTCGGATAGTTAAAGGTGGTATTCACAAAGTATTCGATGGTGTTGGCTTCGCCTTTTTGTTCCATGATCGCCTGACCAATGTGAATGATTTCAGCGGCACGTTCACCAAACACGTGGATACCTAAAATCTCTTTAGTTTCACGATGGAAAAGTATCTTCAAGCTACCAATATCTTTACCTGCAATTTGAGCGCGAGCTAAGTGCTTGAATGAAGAACGTCCCACTTCATACGGCACTTTAGCTGCGGTAAGCTCTTGCTCGGTTTTACCGACAGAGCTGATCTCAGGAATGGTGTAGATACCTGTTGGGATGTCTTCGATAAGGTGTCGTTCTGCTTCACCTTTCATCACAGCTTGGGCCACAAATCGACCTTGGTCATAAGCAGCACTTGCTAGGCTAGGATACCCAATCACATCACCGACAGCGTAAACATGTTCAACACTGGTTTGGTAGTTGCTGTTGACTGATACTTGTCCACGAGAGTCCGCTTCTAAGCCAACCGCACCAAGGTTCAGTTTATCAGTATTACCCGTTCGACCATTGGCATACAGTAGGCAATCGGCACGCATTTTTTTACCTGACTCTAGGTGAATGATTACACCATCATCTGTTCCTTCAATTTTCTCAAAGGTCTCATCGTTACGAATAACAACGCCACTGTTCCAGAAGTGGTAAGAAAGTGCATCTGAGGTTTCGTTATCTAAGAAGGACAACAGGCGATCGCGAGTATTAATGAGATCGGTTTTCACGCCTAAACCGCGAAATATAGAGGCATATTCACAGCCGATAACACCAGCACCATAGATGATGATGTGTTGAGGATCGTGTTTAAGAGAAAGAATCGAATCGCTGTCGTAGACACGTTCATGCATGAAGTCGACGTTGTCTGGCTGATAAGGACGAGAACCTGTCGCGATAACAAATTTGTCTGCGCTGTAGTGTTCTTCAGTACCGTCGCTTTGCATTACGGAGATCGTGTGGGTATCGATAAAACGTGCAGTACCGAAGACTAACGTGCATTGGTTGCGATCGTAGAAACCTTGGCGCAAGCGAGTCTGTTTGTCGATGACCGATTTAGCATGCCCCAGAATATTGGAAAATGTTGAGTGGATACTTTTATTGTTCTGACAAAACAGAGGGTTACTGTTGAATTCAATAATACGACTTACGGCATGACGCAGTGCTTTGGAAGGAATGGTCCCCCAGTGGGTACAACCACCACCAACGCTGCTCTCTTTTTCAATGATAGCAACGTTCAATCCGGCTTTGGTTAATCCCATCGCTGCCCCTTCTCCTCCGGGGCCACTACCAATTACGATTACATCAAAGTGGTTGGAGTGCGACATAGATATCTTCCTTGTTATATTTGATTAACATTGCTTTAGCGAGATTTTAACTGATTCTGTTCTTGGGTACATGAAAAGGGCATCAGAGAGTCGGTGAGATCACGTCATGCTACTGAAAAAATAATATTTGGTATGTCGTATGTCTCCAAATGACGGTGCGGATATTGAAATGTTTTCTTTGAACGTATTTACTTCGATACGTGAACAAAGAGGTGTGTTTAGTGTCTTATATAACCAGAGTGCCTTATATAAGTAAGTGATTCGCGTTATATTGAATAGAGTATTAGACATGCCTGTTTAGGCTGTAAAAGAAGATGTTGATAAAGTATGAAACCAATGGGCATTCGCGCACAGCAAAAAGAAAAAACTCGTCGTAGCTTAATCGATGCGGCATTTAGCCAACTCAGTGCCGATCGTAGTTTTTCTAATCTAAGCTTGAGAGAAGTCGCTCGTGAGGCTGGAATAGCTCCGACTTCCTTTTATCGCCATTTCAAAGACATGGATGAGCTTGGCTTAACCATGGTCGATGAAGGTGGCTTATTGTTGCGTCAGTTGATGCGTCAAGCTAGGCAACGCATAGTAAAAGAAGGCAGCGTGATTCGCACATCGGTTGAAACCTTTATGGAATTCATTGAAAGCAGCCCAAACGTATTCAGACTGTTATTGCGGGAGCGCTCAGGAACTTCATTTGAGTTTCGTGCAGCGGTAGCTCGTGAGATACAGCATTTCTCTGCTGAGTTAACCGAATATTTGATCACAACAGGAATGACAAGAGACGAAGCTTTTACTCAAGCGGAAGCCTCCGTCATCTTGGTTTTTAACTCAGGGGCAGAAGCATTAGATTTAGATCGACGTCAGCGAGATGAATTGGCTGAGCGTTTGATCATGCAATTGCGAATGATGGCCAAAGGAGCTTTTTGGTATCGTAAAGAACGTGAACGTAACCGATTAAAAGGCGGGATTGAATAATGTCGAATGAAAATAATACTGTAAACCGTGGTTCTGAAAGAAAGACACTCGTACTTGCTGTTGTAGCAGGTGTGTGTGGTGATGCACTGTTATCTTGGGTAACAATGAGCGAAGTGGGCTTTTCTATCTTCCCACTGATTGCTTTAGTTTTGGCTGTACAAGCGCTTTACCAAGAATACCTAACTAATCCCGTATCTGAAGATATTCCGTTAGTGGGTTTAGCTTGTTTCTTTGTAGGTGCATTTGGCCACTCGGCTTTTGTGAAAGCACAACACCCTGATGCCGGGTCAAACTTCTTTGCGATTATCGTCGCGATGCTACTGCTCGCTTGGGTAGGTAAGAAGCTAGGCTTTATCGGTAAAACCGCTTAAACCAATCTATAAATAAAGAAACGAGCCAATTGGCTCGTTTTTTGTATTTGCTGCTTAGCTTAGCTTTGACCTCGACCTAGAGAGCGAGGCTTATGCTTTACGCTCTAGGAATACACCTGCTTCCATATGGTGTGTGTAAGGGAACTGGTCAAATAGAGCAAAACGGGTGATGTCGTGTGTTTCGCTTAGAATGTCTAGGTTCTCTTTCAATGTCTCAGGGTTACAAGAGATGTACATGATACGCTCGTAGCCTTGAACCATCTTACAAGTATCGACATCCATACCTGAACGCGGTGGATCAACAAAGATAGTGTTGCAGTTGTAGCTCTTAAGATCGATGTTCGCTTGCTGTAGACGACGGAATTCACGCTTGCCTTCCATTGCTACGGTAAAATCTTCCGCAGACATGCGGATGATCTGAACATTTTCAATCTTGTTGGCTGCGATGTTGTATTGCGCAGATTCTACTGACGGCTTCGCTAGTTCTGTTGCCAGTACACGTTCGAAGTTCTGTGCCAGTGCTAGTGAGAAGTTACCGTTACCACAGTAAAGTTCAAGCAAGTCGCCTTTGCTGTCTTGAGTACAGTCGACAGCCCACTCCAGCATTTTCTCTGCTACTTTACCGTTTGGTTGAGTAAAGCTGTTCTCAACTTGCTGGTAGATGTAGCTATCACCATTCACATCTAGCTTTTCGATAACGTAGTCGCGGTCCAGTACGATTTTCATCTTACGCGCACGGCCGATCAGGTTTAGGTTAAAACCTTCATCGTTTAATTGCTGTTTAAGTGCTTTAGCATCTTGAATCCACTGTTCACCCAATTGGCGGTGGTAAAGCAGTGACACCAAAATCTCGCCGCTTAATGTAGAAAGGAAGTCTACTTGGAATAGTTTGTGGCGTAGAGAGTGGTTGTCCTTCATTGCATCCGTTAATAGAGGCATTAGGTCGTTGATCAGGCGGCTAGCCGCTGGGAACTGGTCTACGCGGTATTTTTCTTTGGTCTCTTGATTGAACATGACGTAATACATATCGTCACCTTCATGCCACACGCGGAACTCTGCACGCATGCGGTAGTGTTGTTCTGGAGATTCATACACTTCCAGCTCAGGCACATTATATTCTGAGAACATTTCAGTAAGACGCTCAGTCTTTTCTGCCAGTTGTTCTTGGTAGCGTTGCGGGTTTACTTCTAAATTCGCCATTGTTATGCCTTTTGCTATCGTGCTTTTAAATCAAGAGCGCAGATTTTATTCAATCACAGGCGCTTGTCCAGTGTTGAGAGCCATTCAGTCTAAATAGACGACGAAAACTATAGCTTATAACTATCTTAGACTAGACAAATGATTCATAGGTCAATACTATTTCCGGCAAGCTGGTGCCATGTGGATGTATAGATGGCTGAAGAGGGAATCTGGTGAAAATCCAGAACTGACGCGCAGCGGTAAAAGAGAACGAGTATTCATAGACACTGCAAATAGCATTTTGTGGGAAGTCGAATATTAGGTAACCGAAAGGTTGTGCTCTTAAGTCCGAATACCTGCCAGCGGCTAAGCCATACAATGTGGTTTGGTAGGACTTTACGCGATTTAGGATCACAACATGAACAAATCCCTTTTAGCGGTTGCTGTAGCATCGCTGCTTTCACCTATCTCCAATTTACACGCACAAGAAGCATCTGCTGACGAAACCATGGTCGTTACGGCTAACCGTTTTGAGCAGTCTGTGGGTCAAGTTACAGCAACTGTCGATATTGTGACTAAAGAGCAAATTGATAACCTGCAAATCAAATCTCTAACGGAAGCTTTAGCATTATTACCTGGTGTGCAAGTAACGCAAAATGGCGGACGTGGACAAAACAGTTCAGTCTTTGTTCGCGGTACCTCATCGAATCAAAGCATTGTCCTCTATAACGGGGTGAGAATTGGTAGTGCGACAACTGGTAGTGCGAACTTCTCAGTTATTCCTCTAAGCGGCGTTGAACGTATCGAGTTAGTAAAAGGTGCTCGTGCTGCGGTATATGGTGCTGATGCAATAGGTGGTGTAATTAACATTATTACTTCATCAGGGGCTGATGTTGACTCTGGTACTGTTCAAGTTGGTGCTGGTACTGATAACTATCGCCAAGGCGCAGCTGGTGTGAGCTCTAAAGTTGGTCAGAACTCTTGGATCAATATGTCTGTAAACACTGAAGCGTCAGATGGTTTTGATGTCGTAGGCACTGGCCCGGCTCTACCTGATGAAGATGGCTATAGCCGTCAAGACTTAACGCTTGAGGTTGGGACAAACTTTTCACCTGAGTGGTCTGCCAAAGTGATGGGCTTCTATCATAAAGGCGTGACTGAATATGAAAGTTATAAGGACTTTTCAACAGGTAAGCTATCAGCTGATGAGCAAGAATCTATTCTTTTCAACTACGCAGCGCTTGTTGCATATAATGGTGAGAAGTATCGTTCATCTTTGTCTGTATCAACTAACCGCGACGATAGTAACAATAAAGGCGGTCAAGTTCCGGGTAGCCACTTAATCACTGATCGCCATGCTCTTAACTGGCTGAACTCTTATCAGTTATCTGAGATCTTTGTACTTAATGCAGGCGTTGACCTAACTAAAGACACCGTGGCTGATTCCAAAATTTGGAGCAGCAATAGTTACCAGAGATATGACGGTACTAGTCGTAAGAATAATGCAGTATTCGCTTCGGCTTTCTATGACAATTCAGGTCTGCAAATTGAAGCAAGTGTTCGTCATGATGACAACGAAGTCTATGGCGGAAAGTCGACATGGCAGCTAGGAACTGGTTATCTTGTTAATCAGAATTGGCGTTTGATTGCGTCTGGTGGTACTGCCTTTCGAGCTCCGACATACAATGACTTATTCTGGCCTGGCTATGGTAAGAGTGACTTGAAACCAGAAGAGTCTTTGAGTTTTGAGGCTGGATTTGAGTTCTTCTCTGACGTATCAGATATACGCGTTGTAGGTTATTCAAACAAAATTACTAATTTGGTAAGTTATCAGTCAAAAGGTGAAGCTTTAAAGAATTCTGATGCGACAATACGTGGTATTGAAGTAAGCTCGCAGTTTGAGACTGGCGTGATTTCACACTCAGTGTCGCTAGACTTCCTAGACCATAACAACAAAATCAATGTTGCTGGTTATGGTCAACCAGAAGACATTCAAGATAAAGAGCTGTCTCGTAGAGCAAACTTTGCAGCGAAATGGTTGGTCAGCTATGAACACAATGACTGGCGTGGTGATTTGAGCTATCAGTATCAAGGTAAACGCTATGACGATGCAAAAAATACGGTGGAACTTGAACCGTATAGCCTCGTGAACTTTACACTAGCTTACCAGTTGACCGAACAATGGAAACTACGAGCTAAAGTTGAAAACTTGTTTAATACTCAATACCAAACGGTGGATAAGTATGAAACGCAAGATCAAGCATACTACCTAAATGCTTCATATCAGTTCTAACTGGTATGCAAACCGCCTTCGGGCGGTTTTTTCTTATTGGATGTATCAATGAAAAAGAAAGTCGTCATAAGTTGGTCGTCAGGTAAAGACTCTACGTTAACGTTAGAGCGCCTACTTGAAAGCACCGAGTATGAAGTTGTTGCTCTGTATACTACGTATGTTGGAGATGAAGTTCCTTTCCAGGTAACTCCTATTGAGGTAGTTGCAATGCAAGCTCGATTGGTCGGTTTACCATTAATCATGATTGAGCTACCGGAAGTCTTCCCAAGTAATGAGGTTTACCAAAGTACGATTGTCTCGGTACTTAAAGATTCTAGCTTATCAATCGATGCGGTCGCGTTTGGAGATATGTTCTGTAATGGCATTGCCGATTACCGAAGAAGTTATATAGAGCCAGCTGGTTGGGAGTGTGTGTTTCCCCTAATGGGAGAGAGCAGTCAGGTACTTGCGAGTGAAATAATAGACAGAGGAATCGAAACCTTTCTCGTCACGGTCGATACCGATGCATTAGACATGAGCTATTGCGGGAAAGAATACACGTTTGAGCTAATCGACAGTTTACCGAGTCACGTCGACCCATGCGGCGAAGATGGTGAGTTCCATACTTTAGTAACGTCAGCGCCATGCTTTAAAGGAAGGCTTAAGATAGAGCTGGAAAATGTAGATCAGGGTGAGCGCTTTGTGCATCAACGCTACCGAGCCTGCATTATGTAGAGTGATGATTGGCGAAAACTAAGTGAAGGGGTATCATTGCAACGGAACTTATTACAGGTAATGGTTGTGTCGGAAAGCATACAAAAAAACATATTGATCTTTGATTCTGGAGTTGGCGGTCTGTCCGTATATAAAGAGATAAGCCACTTACTACCGAATCATAACTATACTTATGTATTCGATAACGAGGCTTACCCATACGGTGAGCTCGACCAGCAAGTCCTTATCCACAGAGTTCAAAGCATCGTCGCCAGTTTTGTGGCTAGCCACGCTATTGATATTGTGGTGATAGCCTGCAATACAGCAAGTACAATTGTGTTACCTACACTAAGGGCTAATAACCCAATCCCTATTGTCGGGGTTGTTCCGGCAATCAAGCCAGCATCGCTACTTGCCAATAAAGCCGTTGGTCTTATTGCAACACCCGCAACGATTACTCGTGAATACACACACGAGCTCATCAAAAACTTCTCTAGTAATAAAAGAGTTGAGCTTTTAGGTTCTACTCAGCTGGTGGATATGGCCGAAGATAAACTCCGAGGAGAGGCGATTAACCTTGAAGAGCTGCAGCAAATCCTTCAACCAATGATCAACACAATTGATGTGGCTGTTTTAGGGTGTACTCATTTCCCACTGATCAAATCAGAGATTCAGCAAGTGCTAGGTAAAAACGTGATGTTGATTGATTCAGGTAAGGCTATTGCTAAGCGGGTTCAAGATTTATTGGATTTAGAGAGCAGTACTGAAGAAGGGGGAGTGCGTGAGGCTTTTTGTAGTGCACTTCCTAAAAAAGAAAGTGCACTAAATAGTATGCTGAAGCAGTTAGGGTTTAGCTCAGCTCAGCTTCGTCCGTTTCTGGATGTTTAGGATCGTTTGCAACGCGTACTTTTAAAGTACGTTGCATGTAATCTTTATCGTTAAGTTCTGAAATAGCATGATTCACATCATTACTTGCCATAACAACAAATCCAAAACCTCTTCTTTTACCAGTACGTTTGTCTTTCATTAAACGTACAGCAAATACTTCACCATATTCAGAGAACAATTCACGTACATGTGATTCATTCGCTTTGTATGGAAGGTTACCCACATAAAGTGTTTTTGTTGAAGCCTTAGGTTCTGACTCTGATTTTGAGTTGGTGCTTGAAAAATTAACAACAAAAGCGGAAGCCAAGACACCAAGGATAAAGGTAATTGCAGGCGATATATCTACCTGAGAGAAAACAATGCCGCCCAATACAGCTAGCGCGACAATTAACAACATCGATTTTTTTGAGTTCATATCGGAATACTACATATTAATAAACGAAATATACGCATCTACCATTAACAAAATAGACACATGAATCTTACGTTCATGGCTTCCATTTTGCCAATGTATTGCTGTGATACGTCTCAAATGTTTAGTTTTTATTCGAAAAATGCGGATGTGGTGGCTTTTTAGGCGAACAAAACTTTTATTTAAAAAAGCTCTTGTGCTCTATATCGAACTCTCTATAATGCCGCCTCACCGACAAGGAGTGAGACGAAAGTCACGCTGCGAAATCGGTAGAGAATAAGAGTTTGAAAATAACCCTTGACTCTCTAAGTGGTGCAGGTATAGTACGCACCCCTAGCGATTGAGATGTGAGTCACAAAACGCTAGCGCTCTTTAACAATTTAAACCTATCAATCTGTGTGGGCACTCGTTGATGAATATCAAAACGTTTTATCATTAGATAAAACAGATTCTTCGGAATCAAAATTGATTTCAATGAACTGAGTGACCAATACGAATAATTACTTTCTATATGGAGAGGGGTTATTTGGCACAGTCAATTCATTAC
>NZ_JBFRVM010000188.1:0-3538 GCF_041475145.1 Vibrio sp. 10N.222.49.A3 | reverse complement strand
TATGGCGCGTTTACAATTCATTACAAATTGAGGGTTACTAGTAAACTCATCTAATCTCTCTTGACTAATAGGAAGTAGTATTACATCTGTCACGCCTGTTAAGTCCAAGTTTATAGTCGTTCCCCTCTTATCTCTCAAGTTAGGGGCATGAGACACATCGAACATTGACTCTCTAGCTCTTATACATTGTGAATAAGCACCACTAACAATTTGCTCCACGTGCTTCTCTATTCTTAGTGCTTTTCCTTCAATTGCAGGTGGACTTACACGATGTGCTTTCGCCTCAATAATAAAGAGAGTATTTCGAAATTTAACAAGGCCATCGACCTCACATCGGTCACCATTGTCAACCGAATCATAATAAACTTCTTCATATGCTTCAGCCCCGTCTAACACCGATGTTATTAAAGAGACTGCTTTTCTCTCTAAGGTTGCTGCTCTATGTTTATTATATCTTTTTTGCGTTTCTGCCCCTTGCCTCAAACAATCATCTGAAACCTGATAAAAGGCAGTTAACAACATATCTAAATGAACACAAAAATAACTCCCATCCAAACAGATAAACGGTTTTTTAGAAAAAACATTATAGCTATTAGTGCTTTCTAACTCCGTCAGGTCATTTACAGTGAGATGCTTCAACAGCGCTTTGACATTGCTCTTATCACCCTCAAAGGCGGCATCAATATCATCCAACTGAAAAAAGAGTACGTCAGTCACATGATTCAAAAAATCAGCGTATAGAGCCCCGTCGATCATCTTATAACACTGGTTTTTATTTTTGATTTTTGCTTTGGGGAAAATTCTCAAAAATGCCTTTTTGTCTGCTTTGAACAAACGAATAAATTCGTCTCTTTTGGTCTTTGAATCATCTTTATAAGAAGCCATTTTAACTAATGAAGACTTGTTAACGAAATCGAAAAGCTTTAATACATCATCATAACCAAAACCATTTCCCTCTATAAGTTCACCAGAGAACGGCCCAAATAAAGCGTCTAAATAATCCTTTGCGTGTACATCATAGAACTCACCTCTAATGAAGTTTTTATTTGCCGCATATGAGGATAAACCATCTACTGAGGGCTTATCATCTGCTGTATGTTTTATTTTTTTTGACATTTCCTTAAAGCGACTTAAGAAGCTCCCAAGCTCAATTTTTTCTCTAATTCCCTCTAAATCTGACTGAGTGATATATCGTCCATCACAACTTTCTAGGCTAGGTATCTTAGCTATGAGAGTTTCATAAATTATTGGCAAACTGCCACCAAATATTGACTCAAATTTAAGTGCTGCTATCGCACTTTTAATATCAATATCATTCAACAAATTGATTAGCTCGCAATGTTTTGCTTCGCACTCTTCTTCCAACCGTTTCAGGTCAGGCATAAATTCGTCACTCACGATCATCTCCAGCATCAAGTTGTTGTCATAATACCTCACAACCCAACAAGGGATAACGTGGCATATCATAAAGTTGAATAACCAATCCTAATTTTTTGAGTTGCAGTCTCATTGGTAGTGCATCCATCTTTTCCATCATTAGGCGCAACCACTTAACATCCGTTTTGAGTGTGATGCCTACGCCTAACCTTCTGGATAAAGCACTAATAAACTAGATTATTCGTGCTTGATACTCTGTAATTACTCTAACTCATTACATAGGGTTTCCCATAGGCAAATCAGAGTATCGTAATGAACCGAGTTGTTGCTTTTTCTGTTGATGAGGTTTGCGTATTCAGATATGACAATTGACTTATAGTGAAGATGCTTCAATTCCTATCAAACGGTATCAAGGTAGTCAGTGACAATAGAACTTATGAAGCATGGGGGCTTGGAAAGGAATAGATTATAAGTAACTACTTCGAGATCATCGGAGAAGTGTTGTAGTCGGGGGCAGAGAATGTGAAGATCAAAAAAGGGAGTCGATTGCGGGTCGACTCCCTTGATTACGGTGCTTCGTACTTTTACTTGTTGAAGTCGTTATAGATCTCAATACACTTATGCACGATTTCTAAGATCACTACCGCAAGGGCCAGATATTCAATCATCGCTATGCTCCTATCACAGAGCTACAACCTTTTCCCTTCGCCTTTAGATTACACTTTCAGTACTTCGGTGCTGCCACTTTACGAGTAGAGCTAGCTCAAGGGTTACAAGAGGCTACTTAGATTGCTAGTCCAAGCCAGTGATGAGTTTACGAAATTTAAACAGTGGTCAAAATGCAAGCACCTTGACTTACCCATTTAGTCTGCTAACCAATAAACATTGCTGTTTGTCGAAAGCTAAACAATTCGTTGATCTCATTTGTAACCACAATTACTCTTTGGGCAGATGAATTATCCCTTAAATATTCTGGTATCTCAATGCTTTAACCTAATTTTTGCAAAAAAAAACATAGCTTGTATAATAAAGGAGCAACTTTACGAGTAGAGCTAAACTAAACATATGAGTTAGCTTGTGATACAAAAAAACCTAGGCCGCTAACCTAGGTTTTTTTGTAAGTATCTTATCCACCTCTTTTAGCAACACTACCTCGCGCACCTTGAGGAGGAGAATCAAACATCATCCGTAATTTTTTCGGTCTCGCAATTCTATCCTCAACGATAAAATTTATAAGCTGGAATCGCGAGTTTACCATCTCAGGTTTGTACTCAATGTGCAGTTTCATTGTCTATAACGAGCACAAAATCTAGAGCTTAGTGAACCTTTGGAGCTAGGTGTTTCATTTCGCTAGCCATTAACTTTTCTATTTCAAAACCATCAGATCACATAACATGGTATGTCGAGGCGTAACACATTTTGGGGCAAAGGTGAGTTAGTGGTATCGCTCTATACGATCGCTCTATACGATGTGATCACCAAGCGATTCTGTCGTATCGTAACTACCAACCGACTTTGTCGTTCGCTTAATTACCGAGGGAAATTGACGGTCTCTATTTTTACGTAATCCTTTTACTAGTGTTACGAATTAGTCAGGGGGATATAGGATGATCGTTATGGATACTCAATCTCAGCTTACCGTGGATATCATCGCGAAAGTTGCTCTCGGTAAAATCTCAATTACTAATCTAAGCTCCTCAATAAGTCTCGCAGAACCATTAAACGTTATCTCAGGCGATATCGCTCTGAATAACTGCTGGGATGGAAAGTCACCTTATATGCTATTAAGTATTGTTTGTGCAGATCAGTTCGGGAGTAATTCTCCATCCGTCCCATGTTTTTTTAACTTTCCATTCACCTTCGCCATAAACCTTAAGACCAGTCGCCTCAATGGCTAGGTGCTGTATCGCCCCTCTCGTTTTTGTCTTAAATGAGACCTCAACTTACTTAGCTCTACGACTGATTCAAGTGTAATGCGGACAATTTAACGGAACATGGGCAAGTCTAAATATCGAGTCGATAAATCCTTGCAGCGCTCTCTGTGACATAGAAAAAACTCGTTTCACCATGAGCGCTGTCGTGATAGCTAAATCACTGAACCGACGTGGCCTCCCGCACTAATTCTGTTTGCTTTGCGCCCAGCCGCTTATCGCCTCTTCAT
>NZ_JBFRVM010000187.1:0-236 GCF_041475145.1 Vibrio sp. 10N.222.49.A3 | reverse complement strand
ATCCACAAACTCAAACTCAAACTCAGCACTTTGCATGGCGCCTAAATGCGTGAAGGGATTTAAGAAGATGTTGGCGTGCGTCATGTACGTCCCCCCAAGGCTGAGCGTCAATTTTTTATAGCTGGCCCCTTTATCGAGGATCCACACTTTACCGCCCATGGCGTAAACCGTTTCGGCAATCTCTTGAACCAGAAAGCTTTTCCCTGCGCCTGAGCCTCCGGTCAGAGCGATATTTT
>NZ_JBFRVM010000186.1:0-2124 GCF_041475145.1 Vibrio sp. 10N.222.49.A3 | reverse complement strand
CAAGTAGGCTTTCATATTTTGACCATTTCTCTCGCTTAGAAAGCCAGAGATACGAGGTGAGAACTTGTGCGGACATACAAAGGACGAGTCCCACAAAAAGTAATATCGGATAACCCTTGGAAAGAGTCTGCATAGGGACGATTGAGCCCACTGTGGCACCAAGGATTAACTGTACTCCGGTCAATGTGCTTTTGGGAAGAGCTAGAGTAAACCCTGTTTTTACCGTTAACAAAAGAGCAATCAGGGCACCGAACATTACACCTAGTGGTATCTCGAAATATGTAAATAAGAGCGAGCCAACCAAAGCTATGAATGAGGCTAGATACATGTTTTGGTTTCCCCTTTTTTTAGCTTGAAGGATGACAATAAAGTGGAGATTTGGTTATTAATCATATCTATGTTATTGACTATGTAAAAATCACCACAAGTTATCCGCCCAAGAGCATACAAGCCCATTTGAATATCACCAGTTTCTGACTTAGCAGGCTATCAAGTACCGGATTGCTTCTATCGAGTGAACGTTGTATTCCTGTAGCATTGATGATGAAATCAAAGAAGTACTCCTTTTCTATCTGTCTCTACACAATATTGACCATTGTCTAATCGTTGAGCAAAGTCACTGGCAAGGTAAGATGTATCAGTGCCCGGAATGGAAACCTGATGAGGAAGCTAGTTCCACCCTTGTAGGAGTGGAACTATGGTCGATAATTAAAATGGACAGCTCATATAATCCTGAAGGATTATCTTTTTGGGAGACATTTTGCAGACAGCAGCCTAATTGCCTCTAAAAATCAGTGCGCATGTAGTGCAACTAAACTTTGTGACACAACGAGTAAGACAAGAGTACGAAGAGATATTAATGATGTTAGTGGTCTTTATCATATATACCAATGTCTTTTTTTAAATGGTCAGAAAGGTGTCTCACATCGAGAGATGCATTTTTATTTTTTCCACTTTTAAAATTATACCTTTTAAATTTAATCCGCAGATAGCGTAAATAGTCTCTAAACTTCGATTTTTTTTGAATTGTTTTCACTGACTTTTCATTTTTCATAGCAACGCACTCTTTTTTATAAGAAAAACCATAATTTTAACGACCAAAATTAATTGAAATTAAGTATCTTTAAACCCAGAAGCTTCGTCTTCATGAGAAAGTTGATTTGATACTAATTATGTTTACTTTAGGGACTGCTGCTCCTTTTCTCTTCAGTGAAAATAGTTTTATTTGTCTTTCCATGAAGAATTCCCTTATTGTTTTGTTACTTATTGCCAGAGTAAGTAGATAGTTACTTATTATTTTATAAGTTAACACAAAGGCTAAGATCTAATTATTTACATTTAATTTATATTCGTTAAGGGTTTATAATGAAAATCAGGATTAGATACTGTTCACGAAATGCCTCCAGTATATAAAAGGATATTTGATTGGTTTGATGCGATGGTGCGTTCTAGAATTTTTTCATTTCTAGCCTGTATTTTTGGGGTGAAAGTGCCCCTGTATTTTCAATTTTTGACCACACCCTACGCCAGTATTGCCATTCAGTCGAAGGTGAACGTGATCGTGCTGAGTCGTCTTTTGGGGCATGCTGAAGCGGAAACGACGCTAAAGTATGCGCATTTGGGACGTGAGGACGTGTGTCAGGCGGCCTCTCATGTGTCGGGTGTACTCGTTAAGGGGATGCGCTCATGAAGTCACTGTTATTCACTTCTAAAGTGATTCAATCTCTTCATTCAAAAACTCGAACGTATACGGTGTGGGATACCAAAATTCCCGCGTTAGGGGTTAGAGTCTATGCCGATGATCGCCGTTTCTATGTGACTTATCTACCCATTCCCAATAAGACGTTAGCGGCCGTGGGACAATTCACCCTAAAACAAGCCAGACAACACGTGCAAGCTTTACAGTCTTCTTTTTTAGAAAAAGAGACGAAACCGATACGGTTAATTCGCTTTGATGCTTTGGTGAAAGAAGAATGGACGGATAAGGTCTGCAAGGGATGGAAACTGAGTACACAAGGGACAGCGTCGAGCGCCTTAAGAAGGCATTTGTTGCCCGAGTTTGGACGTTTTCCTGTCAGCCGTATTGATTCGTTTCATGTGCATCGTTGGTTTGATGAACTCAGC
>NZ_JBFRVM010000185.1:0-2202 GCF_041475145.1 Vibrio sp. 10N.222.49.A3 | reverse complement strand
ATACAGGGGCACTTTCACCCCAAAAATACAGGCTAGAAATGAAAAAATTCTAGAACGCACCATCGCATCAAACCAATCAAATATTCTTTATATACTGGAGGCATTTCGTGAACAGTATCTAATTCTGATTTTAATTATAAACCCTTAATAAATATAAATTAAATGTAAATTATTAGATCTTAGCCTTTGTGTTAACTAATTTTGTTAGCTTATAACTTATAAAATTTAGAATTAAATAAAATAAGAATACGTAACTATCTACTTACTCTGGCAATCAGTAACAAAACAATAAGGGCATTCGTCATGGAAAGACAAATAAAACTATATTCACTGAAGAGAAAAGGAGCAGCAGTCCCTAAAGTAAACATAATTAGTACAAATAAACTTTCTCATGAGGACGAAGCTTCTGGGTTTAAAGATACTTAATTTCAATTAATTTTGGTCGTTAAAATCATGGTTTTTCTTATACAAAAGAGTGCGTTGCTATGAAAAATGAAAAGTCAGTGAAAACAATTCAAAAAAATCGAATTTTAGAGACTATTTGCGCTATCTGCGGATTAAGTTTAAAAGGTATAATTTTAAAAGTGGAAAAAATAAAAATGCATCTCTCAATGTGAGACATCTTTCTGACCATTTAAAAAAAGACATTGGTATATATGATAAAGACCACTAACATCATTAATATCTCTTCGTACTCTCGTCTTACTCGTTGTGTCACAAAGTTTAGTTCCACTCCTACAAGGATGGAACTAGCTTCCTCATCAGGTTTCCGGGCACTGATACATCTTACCTTGCTTGCCAGTGACAATGGGCAATATTGTGTAGAGACAGATAGAAAAGGAGTACTTCTTTGATTTCATCATCAATGCTACAGGAATACGACGTTCGCTCGATAGAAGCAATCCGGTACTTGATAGCCAGCCAAGTCAGAAACTGGTGATATTCAAATGGGTTTGTATGCTCTTGGACAGAAAACTTGTAGTGATTTTTACATAGTCAATAACATAGATGTGATTAATAACCAAATCTCCACTTTATTGTCATCTTTCAAGCTGAAAAAAGGGGAAACCAAAACATGTATCTAGCCTCATTCATAGCTTTGGTTGGCTCGCTCTTATTTACATATTTCGAGATACCACTAGGTGCAATGTTCGGTGCCCTGATTGCTCTTTTGTTAACGTCAAAAGCAGGGTTTACTCTAGCTCTTCCCAAAAGCACATTGACTGGAGTACAGTTAATCCTTGGTGCCACAGTGGGCTCAATCGTCCCTATGCAGACTCTTTCCAAGGGTTATCCGATATTACTTTTTGTGGGACTCGTCCTTTGTATGTCCGCACAAGTTCTCACCTCGTATCTCTGGCTTTCTAAGCGAGAGAAATGGTCAAAATATGAAAGCCTACTTGTGGGGCGGTCCCGGGAGCGATGGCCGCGGTTCTTGTCATTAATGAAAATCACAATTCACCTTCTAGTAAAGTGATTTTCACTCACACAGTTCGACTCATTTTCTTAATCATAGCTTCCGCTCTTCTTGTCTCAGCGGACAATTCACCAGTTCCTGGGCCGGCTATTTCCTTAGACAACCTTTGGATACTTCTCCCACTTTTCCTCGCCTACTTTTCAGGTTTGCTTCTCGATAAAATTGGTACTCCAGCACCGTATATGGTGACTGGGATGTTAGCAACTATGTTTGTGAACTCTGAGTTACCGTCATACAACTTTCTTGTCCCGACAGAGCTTGTTTTTATTGCAACATCCGCTCTAGGGGCATTAATTGGGATTCGTCTAAAAGATATAACCGTTGTAGATATCTTCTCTTATGCGCGAGCTGGGATTATTGCTACAACGTTAAGTCTTACAGTCACAGTTGTTTTTGCATATATATTCAGCAAGCTAATTGATAAGGAGTTCATCGTACTCTTGATGTCGTGGGTTCCGGGCAGTGTGGAGTCTATGACTGTCGCTGCCATTTATCTTGGACTAGAGCCTGCATTAATAATGCTTAGTCATATCATTCGCATGATAATGCTTCATTCTATCCCTCTCGGCTTCAATATTTATAAGTATTTACGGAGACAATTATGAAATGGGACATTGGTGTTGGCTTGGTTTCATTAAAAAACCTCAGTTAAGACTGGTTTTTTGCTTTTTCCATTCCTAATAAGCTCTTTTCACTTAAATGCATTTAATTTACCTATTGAAAGA
>NZ_JBFRVM010000184.1:0-626 GCF_041475145.1 Vibrio sp. 10N.222.49.A3 | reverse complement strand
TTTTTTTATTTAGCAATTCACTACCTTAAAAACTATGGTGGACTTGGGCGTTACCCTTTGGGCAAGGCTTTTTGCTTGTATCTTTCACCTATGGCCTAAGAGTGGCATCACCCTGATGAGTCACTGCGTGCCGCCTCAGAATGTGCCTCTCTACAGTCCCTATCTAAAAGGATATCGCTGCAATCCTGAACGCCAGCGCCTCGTCATTCTTCCTCGTTGCCGTTCGTCGTACCTTCTCACTCCTTTCACTGACATCCATTAAGTTCGAGTAAGGGCTTGTTGCCTTATGTGCCGGTTTTCCTTTCGACTCGCATCATTTGATGGGGCTCGCAGACTGTTGACCCTCCTAAATCAGAACCTTCTCTGCAAGGGTGAATGAACGCTTCGCGCCCCTGCAGAGAAGAACCCTGTTTGAGGTAGGGGCAGCCAAGCGGCTCCATAAAGTGATACTCAAACAGAAAGGAAACTCCTCATGGCACAACGACACTCAACCCCAACTCTCTCTAAACCGATGTTCAGCGACCAGCGTTTCGCCGCTGGGCACGAAAGCTCACCAAAAAATGATATCTCCTGTCGGGTCGTTGAACGTGCAGTTCGTTCGACTGTTTCAGCTACGGTTTCAAAAG
>NZ_JBFRVM010000183.1:0-471 GCF_041475145.1 Vibrio sp. 10N.222.49.A3 | reverse complement strand
AAGGATATCGCTGCAATCCTGAACGCCTGCGCTACTGCGTAGCTGCGCCTCGTCGTGCCTCCTCGTTACCTTTCACTGATTTCAATTAAGTTCGAGTAAGGGCTTGCTGTCTTATGTGCCGATTTCCCTTTCGACTCGCATCATTTGATGGGGCTCGCAGGCTGTTAACCCTCCTCAATCAGAACCTTCTCTGCAAGGGTAAATGAACGCTTCGCGCCCCTGCAGAGAAGAACCATGTTTGAGGTGTGGACAGCCAAGCGGCTCCATAAAAGTGATACTCAAACAGAAAGGAAACTCCTCATGGCACAACGACAATCAACCCCAACTCTCTCTAAATCGAATTTCAGCGACCAGCGTTTCGCCGCTGGCCACGAAAGCTCACCAAAAAATGATATCTCTTTGGGCGTGCACCCAGTAGGGCTAAGTCGTGATGTTGTCCTATCAGGATCAATATCTGTGGAAAATATTGTC
>NZ_JBFRVM010000182.1:0-840 GCF_041475145.1 Vibrio sp. 10N.222.49.A3 | reverse complement strand
CCACTTCCTCCGATGTGAGTGATTCCGTCACTTGGACGTCGGATGATCTGAGTACCGCGACAGTAACGCCGACTGGCTTCCTGTCTGGCGTCAACGTTGGCCAAACAACGATAACCGCCATTAAAGATGGCGTCACCAGTAACACAGTGAGCGTGGATGTATATACATGTACGCTCACTGGTGCTTCATGTATTGATATATTCGATACTGGGAGTGGGAAGTTGTTTACCAATTCACCATCAAAAATCGCTCTTCATAGCATCGGAGGAAGTGTCAATAATGGTTTTACGCAAGAAATTGGAACTTCTGGGCCTGCTGGAGATTTCTTTTGGTTCACCTGGGAGAATGCATCTAGATTATGTGCCACATATGGTAACGAAAGCTTAGCAGGACGCACCAACTGGCGTTTGGCAACAAAAAATGAGTTAAAGTTAGAGCTCTTCAATACATACGGCAATATGTTCAACGCGCGCGGCTGGCCAGTCAGGCTCAGTTACTGGTCAAGTACAAGTCGTGGTCCTGGATTTTTAAATGCAAGCCTCAAGAATGGTAACGAAGGGGCTAGTATGGGAGAAGAGGAGTTGTACGCGTCTTGCGTCTCAGTTCCTTAACGTTTAACGTATGAGTTCTTGAGCTTCAAACCTATAACCACCTACTTCGGCAGGTGGTTATCTTTTTCGTAGATGTACACACACCCAATAGTCTAACTAGCTAATAGCAATAGGTTATTTTTAATGGGAATGCTGGAGATAATTTCCAAATTCCTATTCCTATTCCTCCACTACCCTTAAAGATTAAATTGCTGTTTTTAAGTCGGTTTTTCTGATCTGCTCCAGTCAG
>NZ_JBFRVM010000181.1:0-2973 GCF_041475145.1 Vibrio sp. 10N.222.49.A3 | reverse complement strand
TCTTGTGTCTAAATTTGGGTTCACACTAAGTACCATTACGTTAAATAAATCATCACATGGCTATTGATTTTTCAAACATAACCCGCACATAAGCATAGAGTCACATTCATAAATCACCTTCCATTTGATTTGATAGTAATCTCTTGTGACTCAAAAAGGCAGACTGAAAGTCTGCCTTTTTTTCATTTCTAACTCAACCAACCGATCTCGACCCCATGCCACCCGCGTAATTCATATCGTGGAATATTGCCCATCAGAGAGTAGAGAGACCGTCTAATTATGAACTATTTTTGTCTCGTCATTATAGATAGGATATAACAATTTCATATAAAAAAACTAATTCAATGAGAAATTGCTATATAAAAACTATTGAAATAATTGTTCGTAAACACTATAAAAAACCTTGAAAAGGTTGTCTTATCAAGAGGCCTTTTCATCACTCTTGTTTTTATTTTGTATTGCTTCTTATGGAGGATATATTATGAGCTCAATTGACCTATCTCCACTATACCGTAGTAGTGTTGGGTTTGACCGTCTAGCATCATTAATTGATCATGCCATGACCAGTGAAACTGCTATCAACGGTTACCCACCATATAACATTGAAGTTCTAAAAGAGAATCGCTATGCCATCACCCTGGCCGTAGCCGGATTTACTCAGGAAGAGCTTGATATTCAAGTAGAAAAGAGCGTGCTAAGTGTACGTGGGCAAAAATGTGCTGATAAAGAAAATAAATATCTGTATCAGGGTATCGCCAATCGTACATTCGAACGTAAGTTCAACTTAGCTGATTATGTTGAAGTTACGGATGCAGATCTTTCTAACGGATTGTTAACTATTACTCTGGTGAAAGAGATACCTGAAGCTATGAAGCCTAAGTCCATCACTATCAATAAAAACTGTGATGTATTAGAGCATAAGGCTGAAGAGACAAGCACCAAAGATAATAAAGCTGCTAAAGGAGAATGATAGTGTGAAAGCACATTATCATTTTTGAAAGGGGAACGGCTCCCAATCGGGAGCTGTTCTTGTGTCTAAATCTGGGTTCACAATATCCCTATCTGGCAGGGTAGTTGTCACTGTTAAAATTTAACCAGTTTGGGCGATAAAGAGTAATTGTGTCTCGTATCTCAGTAGAAAGAAAAGAAGCGATATTGAAGAAGCTGCTGCCTCCCTATTCGATGTCAGTTAAAGAAGTGTCCGAAGAGGAAGGAATTAGCACTGCGACCCTGTATTATTGGCGCCCGCAACTCAGAAGTTCAGGAGCCACCGTGCCAAAGAGCAACACTTCATCAGAGCAGTGGTCTGCTCAAACTAAACTCGCCATTGTCGCTGAAACCTATTCAATGACCGAAAATTAACTGCTCAAGTTGGTGGACTTAAAGAGGCTATTAGTTCTTATTTTGAGCAGGAAACACAGAAACAAAGCTCGAGCGAGCATTCTGTCAGGACGATTGCTGTTAGTTCTGAAATTGATAATGATCTAGGTATTAGAGGTAGTTCAGCTAAGGATAATAGTAAGAAAACAGCACTGGATTCGGTGAGTTACTTGTCTACACGAGTAACAGCGAATTTAACACCATTATTATCTAGTGAAACAATAAATAAGCTACAAGATGCGCTAAGCGAAGGCAATATTTCATTTAAATTTATTCAGAATATCGCCTTGAATAAAGGGGGATCTGAGTCTAGTTCGTGAATTGGCGCTTTCTACTGTCCCTAAACAAGAGAAAAATTATTCAGGGCATCTAGGATTAATTGTGGACTCACTTTCACACAAACGTCCAAATGTAAGCGCCACTATGCAAGGTTTACAAGGTTTTATTGATACATCGGCCTTGCAATGGCATGAAAAAACGGCAAAAAAACTGAAGGCGCGCTTGATGCGAATGCCCATGCTCGTTTTGATGGGGATTTAATGAGTTCAGCTTTGGAGTAAATGTCGAATAGTGACCTGAAAGCGACATTAACGCAATTGGAAGGTGCTTTTGGTCAGCGTTTACGAGGCGTTTTTAGGTTGGTTGCTGAACAAGTTCCGTCGTCATATCTGGCGCAAGGTGACAATGTTTTAATCTCGACTGCCATGCGTTTCAGTGGCCTAGTAGAAGGCTTGATGACGGCATTGAGTGAAAAGTTGGGTGAAGCGACCGACGTTCGGTTCAAGGATTGTGATTTCGTTAGTGAGCTTTCAGAACTAACAGCGATTGAGAAGGCGGCATTAATCAAAGTAGGAATTAAAGAAGAAATGTTGCTCTAATTTTCCCTTCGAGCGGTAACGACTGTTTTTATAATTCACACATAATGGAGGTTTTCTGTGTCAAAATGGCCGATTAGTTTTTTATTTGAGAAGAATCAATCTCGCCTGGAAGTCGCTGTTATTGACTTGGATGTAAAGCAAAGGATAAGTGATTTTTATCAGCTTGCTCAAAAACGATACTTGTTAGAAGAATTTTTATTACTTCTAAATCGTAGTCAATACAATGTTTTTCAAAATGACGTACTCTCTTGCCTTTATCGCTTGGGTATAAAGAGAGTCGATTTAAAAGTGGGCAGTAAAACGTTGAATATTTTATAAAACTCTGACCAGAACGTTATATAAGGGCTTCAAGGAAGGTAATAACCGTAGTCTTTCGGTCTTTTTTGTGACGTTGTCACAATGAAAGTTGAGTGAGGCGATCATTCCCCTCACTCAATTAGTACCTGAATATGATAACAATAAGGCCGATGGGTAGTCGTCGCTAAACCAAGACAACAACATATAACGCTCCTAACTGTTCATTAGATGATGAGTAGTACAAAGGTCTGTGAGATCCGATACAGTTAGGCTTGCGATGGATATTCTTTCTCTACATTACTCTTGTGGCCAATCACCAAATGCACTGTAGGGTTCTGTGGTTTAACTGAAATTGCGATTTTCATGTTCATGTTACGGTTGTTTTGCAAGTAACCGACCGCCGCATTTAGTTCTGGAA
>NZ_JBFRVM010000180.1:0-6395 GCF_041475145.1 Vibrio sp. 10N.222.49.A3 | reverse complement strand
AAATCCCAATAATACTTGAGTTATTTCAAATGAAACAAGAAGTACATAGGTTTGAGCTATCAATAAATAGCACTATCTCTGAAGTCTATGGCCACTTTACTAAGGCAAATAGTGACCAAAGCCTCGATAGAATGTTTGAAGGTCTTCAAAAAAAACTCAGGAAAATTACCTGCTCAGTGAGAGAGAGGGAGTGTACTCTCATTAATGTGTACATTGCATACGGCAGAAGACAAGAGGACTTTGATGGTAGAGGGAAGACTTGTAATTCTTTTCCTACAAGGAGAATCGAAAGTATAATGAACACCCATTCTAACCTTTCGCCAGAAGACCTGCTAGGTGAGGCTTTACGATCTTTAGAGCACTGAGCTGGAACTTTAACGTTTTCTAGATTAGCGCATGATAGCTGAAAATATGAGCAAAAAAATTAAGAGTAATTAAACACCATGACAATGCGATAGAGTCAGACCATGCTCTAATCAAAAAGCTCATCGAAGCGATTCAAGGTCTTTAAAGGTTACGGATATTGAACAAGAGTCAATTTGATTTTTGGTTAAGCCGTGACCGGGCAGAGGTGAGAGTGCACGAGGGATCAGCGTTTTTGAATGAACTCTTCAATACATTTACAGTTTAAGTATAAAATGAGGCGGCCAAATAGCCGTCCCAGACACACCATCTGACTTGTTTATTCACTCATTCCTTTAAGCCAAAAATTAATTCAATTTCATCATCAAGTCTTCTGCCCGTTGGTATAAAACCAAGTTTTTGATAAATAGAGAGCGCATTGCCTTTTTCTTTATCCATCGTGGTCAGGGAGACGCCTTTTAAACCGATAATGGAAGCGTATTTCTTACTGAAGTTAATCGCTTGACTCCCCAATCCCTTTCCTTGGAAACGATGGTCAATCATGACGCGCCATACATATAAATGCTCCTTTTGAAAGTGTTCATCGTGTGTGTCCAGTATTCTAGGGTCAATCAGAGAGATCAGGCCCGCAGGTTTATCGTTTAAGTAAATACCATAGTTGATACTATCGTCGTTAAAACTGGCTTCTGCAAGCCACTCTGCGTTGTTAGCAATGAGTTGTTTTTGAGACTCTTCCACTGAGAGAGCAATAATGTCATCGATAATGGTATTGTTTATTTTTAAAAAGCTAATTTTATTCATGCTTATTTACCTTGGGTAGGTATTTCATTAAAAGTAACTGGCCAATGTAAGGATCTTGATAAGCTAATCTTGAGTTATCAAAATGGTAATGCCGCTTTTGTTCCTGTCATTTAACATAGGCTCTTCAACTATCTTATAGATCTCTTTATCTGGCGCATGCTAGAACTCGCCAATCGTTTTTCATTAAGGTATATAGTCACAGTAGAGTATGCTTTCTCAAACAATGAGGATGGAAGTTCTTGTTTCCTATTTTGTCTGCACCCATGACAGAAATATGAGTTCCAAGCGTTGCCCACGATGATTAAAAAAAAGGGTCCGTACAGTATTTTTGCAACAGTCCCGTTACAAGAACCAAAACAAAATCCCTGCTAGAGTGCTTACTAGTGTAATGAAAGAGAGCTTTAACGTGTTCTAAGCCAGTTACATGTTGTATGTCACTTATCAACTAAAATGGTGGCTCTTCTCTTACCGCCTTTGCACTCAACAGTGACGTTCACTCCATTGACGAGTGCTTTCTCATTATTCGCTCTGGCTCTCACATCGAGTTCAAATTTGGACAACGAGTTCGGTAAGCGCAAAAGAAAGAGTGCTGGTTACCCTTTTGCTTTGGTACAGGCCAAATCTTGATGTTATCGAAGATGGCCAATCGCAGTGCTAAAATAGACAAAACTCTGGAATATTGCAGCTAATGTTATCGAAAGCTATTCTGCACTATTTTTGTAGTTTGCGTAATTGGTGTAGCCAAACTCAACACCAATGATACGAACCGCCATATAAGTTTTAGCCCAGACCATTTGACGTATTATTCCGGAATCTTTTGTCTCTTACAGTATGACTTTGTAAGTAAAATCATTACATAATGAAAGCGTATTCACTAGGTTGCTAGTTCAAACCTTGATGCTTTGGTTTTTCTAATAGCGATAAGATGTCGCTCCTAATGAATTGATAGCAGAGTAGTTTCTTACGTCTAAAGCGGGACTTGATTGGCTGAACCAACGATAAATATAGGACGATTCACAATAATGCCGTGCTTGGCCGACATATCACTCAGATTGACATTACTCATGGGCGTTGATTAAGCGACTTTCCATACTTGTTAGAAGAATATTTATTACTTCTAAATCGTAGTCAATACAATGTTTCTAAAAATGACGTACTCTCTTACCTTTATCGTTTGGGTATAAAGAGAGTCGATTTAAAAGTGGGCAGTAAAACGTTGAATATTTTATAAAACTTTGACCAGAACGTTATATAAGGGCTTCAAGGAAGGTAATAACCTTAGTCTTTCGGTCTTTTTTATGACGTTGTCACAATGAAAGTTGGGTGAGGCGATAATTCCCCTCACTCAATTAGTACCTGAATATGATAACAATAAGGCCGATGGGTAGGAAAAGTCTAAAAGTTTCGTACAACGTCATACCATCCGGATGAAGGTGGACGTTAAGTGGGAAGGTGATGAAAGGGTTCCACATGACTCCGCGTTTAATCGAAGAAGGGACCTGTCGTATGACAAAAGAAAGTGCCGCGCCGTTTTTTTTTCTTATCCTTATTTTTTATTGATTTAACTATTTATCTCCCCACGCGCCGTCCTTTATTGATGGCCATTTACTTGCTCGGCTAATGAGAAAGTTGTGCTAGTTCGTCTTTATTCAATCCTGTGACATCCATAATGGCTTCCTGATCTAGACCATTAAGCATCATCTTGTGCGCCATCTCCTTGAGGGCTTTTTGGCGACCTTCTTGACGTCCTTCTTGGCGGCCACGTTGCTCGCCTTGTTGGCGCAATTGTTCTGCAATAGTCATAAGTGTTTTCTCGTGTTTCGGTACTGATGAGGCCAGTGACGTAATTAACGCCTCTAGGTTGATTTCTGTTCACGCATTCATTTTAAGATTGGCCAATGGGAGAGATATTTAAAGCGAGCTGACTGCCCTATAGAAACTAACCTAAACAAGGGCTCTGTTAGTTTCTATATGAATTCTGGGCCTCTTAATTGAGGGGGGTGTAGTGAGGGTTTTGAAAGAAGCGACTATTTCGCGATCAAGAAATCCTCAATTGATTTTCCAGCATCAAGCTGTTCTTGAATTATGGAAGGGGTGCGACCTTGACCGGTCCAGGTTTTTTCTATGCCGTTCCCGTCTGTGTAACTATATTTAGCAAGGCGAGGCTTACGTTTACCTTTTATTTTATTCTTTGATTGACCTGCTAGAGCTTCTATAAGAGCTTCAATATTAACACCATCGACCTTGATTTGCTTTGCGATTTCAGCGACTTTGGATTCTTGTTCAGCACGAGCTTCGCGCTCTACTTCTTCGCTCTCTTGGCGTTCAAGAAAGACGGTCGTTAACTTATTCAGTGCTTCTTCAAGTTCCTCAAGTGTTAATTCACGAGAGAACGCACGAAGCGAGCGGATATTAAGTAAAGTTTTTATCATTTCGGTCATGTTGAGTCCATTTACATTTAAATTGAGATAATATTACAAATCAATAAGATACACAAAAATTGTCGAAACACGTTTTCTCCAAAAATAGCGTTGTGAATATTCCCTCTTAGGCATATTTTTCTAAATATCAATGAGTTATTGCCTATCTTCATCCGAGAATGATGCTTTTTTAGGGTAAATAGTTCGAGCGTCGCTAAAGCTTATGGATTTAAAGTGGCTGTACTGAATATCTTTGATTAATTTAGTGTTCAAACTTTCATGAGTAAACGCACAGTAAATATGCAAGTTATTGATGGCTATAGAGGATAGAGCACTCTCAAGTTGAGTTTCAGTAACCATGTAGATCAAAGGGGGTATTTCGGAACATCTCATATAACCATCAACCTCGTCATAGCATGTTGATTATTGCATGTGTCTGCATAAAGAAAAGTATGAATAGTCCTAAACTCTTATTGTGTCTCTGCATTGAAAACTGGCGTCCGTAAGGTTTGGGTGAAATTTTCACCTACCACTAGGATGGAAGGCTCCGTGTCACAAGGTGAGTATCGCAGTATATTATACTAGACCTAAATCCGGATTTAGGTGGAAAAATGAAGAAGAGAATTGGACCCTATGCGCAAACCTAGCCTAGCTAATGCCAATTTTAAAAGGTTCATGCGTAAGCCAGAGTTGCGTATTGAAAAGCTCTCTCTTTATGACCTATTTGGTCAGACTGGCTTTGGGTGCGTTGTCATATGGGAAAGCTTTCAGTCAAGGTTGAAGATGGGTATTTAGTCGGACATTGTCTACCCAAGGTAAAACCGAGAAATAGAAAGGCACTATTCAATCGTATAATCGTTATCACTCTCGGTGCAATAAAAGGTGAATGACTTCATCTTTCTCTTCAGAGTCAACTTCAACGCGATAAAAGCCTTTGGCTTTTAGCGCTTCAATTAACGCTTCCAACCGATGGGTTTTCACCGTCATAGCCAGGGGTTTTATCTGGTTATTGTCTTCATCAAACCCTTGCTCTATGCTTTTTTCTTTCATGTAAAGAGTATCTCGTTCCATTTCTTTTGTGGGGTCTTCCAACATAGTTGGAAACTGATGCTGCTCAAATAATTCCGTTAACATGATATAGAGTTCATCAGCCTGTGAGAACTTGGCTTGATACCCGAGATTCAGTTGATTTACCTCCCACATTTTTTTTTCGAGGTTGCCTGTTACACTTCGGCCAATACTGATCATGGTTTTGAGTTCATTTTTACATGTCGAGAACTGAGGCCGTTTTACTTTTGGTTTGATGAATTTTACCAACAGTTCATTTCTTCTTTTCGTTGTCCAATATCCACCTTGTTGACTCATGGTTAAATACAGTGCGAGAAGCGCATTCGTCACGATCTCATCAAGGGCTTGATAGTGCTTAAGGTTTCGACTCATGAATTTATTCTTTCTCTTTAATTGAAGCTTCCTAGCTGTTTTTCACGATTTTAAATTGAGTGCGTAATCAGCGTGTATTAAGGCTTAAATAATAAGGCGCATTCAAAAATTAACGGGGAACGCGAACATATACCTGCTCAAACTTTAATGGCACCGCTCGTCGCAATCCCGTAGCTGGCGAAGCCAGTCGAAGGGTGAGCAAGCGGTATTTCGAACCTCTTAAACCACCATGATTAAGCCTCTTTTCTAGACACAGAATCAATAGAAGGTAAGAGATCCTAAATATTTTTTTAATTGATTGATACTGTTAACTTTTCTTATTCTTTTTTCAAGCGAGACTATCGAATCATCAATCATTTCAAGATACTTTTCCATTTTGGCTTGCGTCTTCTTCTTGCTTGGTGCTGAGAATTGTCTCCAGACTTGAGACTTAACTCCTTGTTGGCTAAAGATGTCACGGTGGGCCCGATTTAAATCCAGGAGCTTCATTTCGAGCAAATGCTCCATTCTCACTAAAGTTGTTTCATCAAGAAGGTGCTCAGAATCGGGGACATATTCTGTCAGCATTCGGACTAAGGTCATCACATCATTCTCTCGTTTGGCCACCGCCAGTTTCTGCATTAAACGATGTTTCTCTTCTTTCTTTAACGGGTCAGACTCTTTATCTGGATGGATAACACTCGCAATGCGTTTGTACATTTTGTTGAGTTGAGTACCTCGGAACATTTCTTTGATGTTAAGCGCGTCGTCGTCTTCACTCTCAAAATAATCGAATTCAAAATCGTCCCAATCGTCCTCATTTTGGGCTCGTGGTGAAAATGAGTCGTTATTATGTTTAACAAAAGAGGCCCATAAGGCACTGATAAAAGCTTCAATGGCGAATGGATCACCAGAAGCCAGAATTTCACGGATTTTTTTGTGGGGTAAATCAATATCAGCGCCGAACATCTCCTTCATGCCGTTTTCAAATTCTCGACAAGCTGCATTGAGCGCTTGCTGTTTCTCTTTCTGAAATACTTTATTATGATAGGTTTCATACTCTTCGCATAACGCCTCGACTTTGTCTCTATCATTGATAAAAGGGCGATCAAGCAAGTCAATTAACTCCTGTTCAATCGCTTGCATCAAGCGATTGCGGATATTGGTTTTGAGTTTTTTTGAGGTCAAAAATGACATCAAGTGCTTAACCCAGGCACAGTGAAGATGGTCGAGCTTTTTATCATAGGGAGTCAGTTTATCTTTGTATTCAGAAAAAAGCTGATTGACCTTGATCTCGGCCTTTTGATTACGCCGTTCATTTTTTTCAATCTTCCTCCAGAGCTCAGATAAATAATCCGACTGAGAATGTGGAACGTTGTTTGAGTGAAAAAT
>NZ_JBFRVM010000179.1:1836-2987 GCF_041475145.1 Vibrio sp. 10N.222.49.A3 | reverse complement strand
AAAAAAGCGATCATTCGTCGTGAGTTATTTAATCATGAGTGTTTCTACACCAATGATATTTGTGACTGTGTGGAAAAGCTCGAAGGGTATGGCATCACTTACGATGAAATTCATGAAGTGTTTAATCATATTCGTAAAACGGAAGACGTTTATTAAGCGTGAAAATAAAGCGCCTTGATATTTGCTGTCTCAAATATCAAGGCATGTTCAATTACATCGGAGTTAGATTTAATGAACATTCTGAATGTTACACAAGATAGAGAAGAAACGAAAGCAAAATGTTACGTTTGTACGGCCGTTCCGTTTTCGTTGGGTAAAGTGGTCTATACGCAAGGTATTGATCAGTTATTAGATAATAATGTCGGTGCTAACTTGTCGATTTATTTGCAGCGTCACCAAAGTGGAGATTGGGGAGAGACTTGCATTGAAGATAAAATCACCAATGACGAAGCAACCAAAACAGGCGAGAGAGTGATATCGAATTATACGATTTGTGATCAATCGGTTTGGATAATAACTGAACGTGACCGCAGCGTGACCACAATTTTATTACCTTGTGAATATTGATATCTCAATGGGATGGCATAAAATGAGAGTCCTATTATTAGGGCTCTTTTTTATGATGAAACCATTACTTTATCTTTCGTTGTTATCGCCGTGTTTCAGTTGGGCTTTTTGCTTTGATGAGGCAGGGCGATTTTATAATGTCGATCCACAGCTTTTAAAATCCATCGCCACGGTAGAAAGTAGCCTAAAGCCGAACGCGTACAATGAAAATAAAAACCAATCCGGTCAAGTCATCAGCCGTGATTTTGGATTGATGCAAATTAATTCCCATTGGTTTGATCGACTATCCGAATTTAATGTGAATGAAACAAATATCTATAATCCTTGCTTTAATGTTCATCTTGGCGCATGGGTATTAAGTTCTAACTTTTCTAGTCATGGTTATAACTGGAACAGTGTCGGCGCGTATAATGCGGGTTTTTCCAAACGCACCGAGAACGCCAGAAAAATATACATCCAAAAAGTCCAATCGGTTTATTTTAATCCTAACGTTAAATAAAAGACCTTGCACCATAACGGTGCAAGGTCTTTAGCTTTTCCTCTCGCTTTCTTCCTTCAATTTCCAGATCCCCCGCATCCCTCGT
>NZ_JBFRVM010000179.1:0-965 GCF_041475145.1 Vibrio sp. 10N.222.49.A3 | reverse complement strand
GTTGGTGACCACACACCACCCCATAATCTAGCGATTATGAATGGTTGTCTGTTGTAAGTTATTGATAATTATTGATGTTAAGTTTTTGTTTTTTGATGTTATGGCATTTTTGATAACGTTTTTTTGTTCAAAAATGCCCCTGTAAACAGGAGCTTAAAATGCAAAAAATGCCTCTTACTCAGCGATTTGTCGAGCATGTAAAACCGACTTCGACCACACAAGAATACTATGATACCAAGGTGTCGACGCTGTATTTACGAGTCTACCCGTCAGGGAGGCGAGTGTTCTTTGTTCGCTTTCAGAGTAACGGATTGAGAAAAAATCATAAGCTAGGGTGCACATTAGAGTGCTCATTACGTCAAGCAAGACTAAAAGCCTTGCAGCTTGTTCATCAAGTACGCAGTCCGAAAATTGAAGCATTGCCCTCCATAACGCTACAGGCGTTCGGCCAAGAGTTTTTTGAGCGTTATCCTCGTCATTGGAAACCTCGCACTTTGAAAAAGAACGAAAGTGCCTTTCGTCTTCAGATCGCCCCTTATCTTGGAGATAGGGAAGTACAATCTATTGTTCGAAATGATGTTGAGCAGTGGTTTGCCCAGTTAAGCCATGTGAAAGGCTCAGCCAACCAAGCGTTAGTGTTGCTGTCGGTTATGATGCAACAATGTGAAACGTGGGAATATCGTCCTAAAAATACCAATCCTTGCCGTGGTTTCAAGCGTTATAAAGAAGGAGGGAGAGAGCGCTATCTTAGTAAAGACGAATTGCGACAACTCTGGCGAGTGTTAGACACGTTAGAGGGCGATACCCCGGCTAAGGTCATGATAATACGTTTGTTGATATACACAGGTTGCCGCTCATCGGAAGTGAGAACCTTACAATGGAAAGAGTACCGAGGTGGTCACTGGCATTTACTAGACAGTAAAACGGGGGCGAAAACGGTTTACCTTTGCTCACAAGTTAGAGCT
>NZ_JBFRVM010000178.1:0-15545 GCF_041475145.1 Vibrio sp. 10N.222.49.A3 | reverse complement strand
TTAATCCTTATTAGTTATATGCCTAGCCGCAATTAGTCACAATATGGTCAATTTTCTTCACAACCTTGCTCCATGGAGGTGACGTGAATTCTTGTTCATCTAGTTCAGTTAGAAAATTTTCGAATTCCTTTTCTAACTGGTTTAGAAATTTTGTTGCATGGATTACTTTCGTATCTGCACAAACAAGCGGTAATGAGCAATCTCTGCGAATACGCCAACCTCCCGTGGTTTCTGCTTGGTGCAGAATACCGCAGCGAATGTGTTTATAAAAATCAGCGCCAAGTCCAGTAAAATCAGTTAAATGTTGCGATGTGGAGAAGAACTCTTCAAAGATCACTTTCCCCGGTTTATTAGTTTTCTTCCATCCGCGTTTTAATGAAATTAAAGATTCAATAACTAAACACGAAACTGCCATCATACTGAAGCCGTGCTTGGATTCATTTTTCTTGAATGGTTCAAAATATCTCTCGGAATAACGATGACGTAGAACCGTGATAATTTGAGCCTTATCTTGGCTATCTTTCAATTCTTGCCAATCCTCTGATGAAAAGGATGACGATAACTCAACTGACATAAAATCCTCATTACTACAATGGCATATAACAGCTCTTAGACAGAAAAATTCTGCATTTAAATATAGAATTTTTCTATCTAGTATCTTGATGAAGTTAACCATACCCCGTTTTTATGAAAACTAACAGCAACTTAAGCACTACAAGCATCTGCCTGAATCCCAAAATACAGATTTTTTCTATATAGCATGAATTGATGTGCCAAACTGCAATTCATGTACATATAACCAGTTAAAATTAAAATGCAAAAATCACCATTTCTAGCCTATATACAAGAGTATATGTTGGGGAGACACTATGCTCTTCGTACTACACAGGCGTACATCTATTGGATTCACCAGTACATTCTTTATCATAATAAAAAGCATCCCAGAAGTTTGACTTCAAGGCATGTAGAAGACTTCCTGACGCACTTAGTTGTTGATAGGAAGTCAGCACAGAAAACGCAGAGCCTAGCCCTCAATGCGATAGTCTTTTTATACAAAGAAATCGTTCAGGAACCCATTGAACTTGATATGCAGTTTCGCCGTTCAGACAAATCCCGAAAGTTGCCAACGGTTATGACTCCAGAAGAAATTGGCAGGTTCTTTAACCACTGCTCACCTAACTTCAAATTACCTTACCAATTAATGTATGGGTCAGGCCTACGGTTGATGGAGTGTCTACGCTTACGAATGCAAGACATCGACTATGACTACAAATCAGTGCGAGTGTGGCAAGGAAAAGGAGGAAAGAACCGTATAGTGACAATAGCCCCCGAGCTTTTCCCTGCAATCCAGTTGCAACAACAGAAATCCGCAGAATACTATCAGCAAGATATACATGATAAAGCTTTTTCTGGCGTATACCTGCCCGACTCTCTAGCTAAAAAATACCCGAGTGCAGAAAGAAGCTTAAATTGGCAATTTCTTTTTCCTTCTGCTCGTCTGGCACCCGATTTACGAACAGGTGAATTACGTAGGCATCATATTCATCCAACAGCACTACAAAAACACATTAAGGTAGCTAGCAAAAAAGCCGATATTGAGAAAAACATTTCCTGCCACACTTTAAGGCATTCATTTGCGACGCACCTTCTTCAAAGCGGTGCTGATATTAGAACAGTTCAAGAACAGCTTGGACATACCGATCTAAAAACAACGCAAATATATACTCACATCATAGATAGAGGAGCCAACGGCGTAATTAGTCCACTATCAAAAATATTCGTTAAGTAATTGTCGGGGAATCTCCGGTTCCGAGGTTTCGTAAACTTAGCGGTTAACCACTCACTTACATACCTTTACTTACCAAACCATGAAACTTGCTAAATTAGATGCTGACTTTTACTTATCGCTCTAGCCGTAACTTCAGTATTGTTACGCGCCATCAATGATATACATAAGGAAATGAAAATGAAGCGAATTGAGCAACTACCAATGCCACCCACTTCTGGTGTTTTAGGACATGTGAGCTATTTAAAAAAGTCCAATGTTCATCAGCAAATGTTGTGTTGGATTAAAGAGTACGGTGCTCATTTTCGTTTAAAACTAGGCATGAAAGATGTACTTGTATTGTCTGATGCAGCTCAAATCAAGTCCGTGCTAAAGTCTCGACCTGAGGAGTTTCGCCGCCTAAAGAATATCGAGAGTGTCTTTGATGAAGTCGGTCTTAATGGCGTATTCTCTGCTGAAGAGGAACGTTGGAAGCATCAACGAAAATTAACAGAACCTATGTTTCAGCCGGGTCATCTGAAAAATTTTCACCCTCAGCTAAGTGTGATTACGGAGCGTTTGGGAAAGCACCTTGAAATGCTAGCGGAATCAGGAGAAGTGGTCGAACTCGTAGCAGAGTTTAAAAAATACACGGTTGATGTAACATCTCTGCTAGCGTTCGGGGAAGACTTTAACTCTATAGAACAAACAACTGTGCCACTAAGTAAAAGCTTACAAAACGTATTTCCGGTAATAAATCAACGCTGTAGTTCTCCAATTCCATTGTGGCGTTTTTTCAAAAAGAAAAAAGACAAGCTGTTTGATACCAGTTTGGAAGACATAGGGCATTTCGTTTATGGGTGTATTGAAAAACAACGCGCTCGTCTGGTTCACGAACCAGCCCTTAAAGACTCACCAGAGAACATGCTGCAAATCATGTTATTGGAACAAGAACAAGATTCCTCATTAACTGACCAAGATATTGTTGCAAATGCTATTACCCTTCTATTAGCAGGTGAAGATACCACAGCGAATACACTGGCATGGATGGCATTCTTAGTCAGCGGCAATCGCAGTAGTGAGTTGGCCTTACAAGATGAACTTGACGCCCTAGGGAAGAGAAAAGTCTTAAAATGGCCGCTTCCTCGAACACCTTATATGACAGCGGTGATGTATGAAGCGATGCGATTAAAACCGGTAGCGCCACAACTTTATTTGGAACCCACACGAGACACTCAGATTGGTGACATCGAAGTAAAAAAAGGCACGCCTGTTTTTGTGATGCTACATGCGAATGGTTTTGATGCTGATTTATTTGAAGACCCAACCACGTTTAACCCGAATCGTTGGATAGAAAAAGATGGCGCTTCCTTCTCTAACCTTCAGCCGTTTGGTGGAGGAGCAAGGCTATGCCCTGGACGCTCATTGGCCATGATGGAAATTAAACTCGCCTTTCATACATTGTTTAAAGCATTCAGCATCGAGCCACAACAAGCCCCTGAAGCTGTGGTTGAACAGTTTGCGTTCACGATGTCTCCTGTTGGGTTTAATGTAAAAATAACCAAGCGAAGTTAGCTTACAAATAGACCTATCGAGAGCCAATGATAAAGCCGAACTATCGGCTTTTTCGTCTATTTCAACTCATCCAACACTTCATAGCATTCAGTGTCTATTTTCAGATAAGTACCTTGATCTAAAGCTATCGTATGAAATTCTGGGTCACCCACATCATTAACCAAATTGACTTCAAGCCAAACTTTGCCAAATTCATCGATATACCAAACTCGCCACAAAAGATTAGACTGTACAAGCAGCTGATAAAGCTTGTAGGTCATATACAAGTCTGAACCCGCTTTCTGTGATGCTTCAATGAGATCATCAGGAATACTCACGACTTGAACTAAATAATTCACTTCAATCATAAAGCCTCAAATTATTAAATCACTAAAAACCAAGTTACAACAAAACCCAGTGAGAGACATGCTTTCCACCGCCTATCTCTAACACTCTATAGATACTCTTTAATGGCAGAGATGCCATGCCAAGTGCGTCTACTCGTATATTTTCCCATTATGCTTTAGCCAGCCATGAGCATGGTGATTCCGAGGATCTTTGTGGGTCCAGTGCATCACGCCACCTTTCTTGTTCCATTCATACTCCCCATAAAATTCAACTCTATCGCCCTTTCTCAATCCCTGAATACGAGGAGCTAAATCAATATTATGTGCCACCAGCAAAGTTTGTCCGCTGTCGAGCCTTAAGATAAACTTCTGATGTCGAGAGCCTTTATTATCGTCTGGAAGCAATCGTGAAACTAGACCCGAGCCACGTACTTGAACATCACTTTGGTGATTTTGGTAAGCTTGCTTAAGTCGCGCATCATTGGCCTGAACATGGCTGACACCAAAGCAGAGCAATACCAAAAATAGAGTAATAAACTTTTTCATTCCTTTTATTCCTTTCTTTTCCATACAGAGATACCCATTGAGGCTACAAATCTACGTAAGTATCAATTTAACGATGCTTATACTGAGTTGGGCAATAACCTCTAGATACATCTGACCTACGAAGTTTTACGTGCTTGGTAGAGCGCCCAGAAACGCGAGTACGCCACAACTTGAAACTGCCAAGCTTCAAACGACTGCGCATCAAGAGAATCACCTCTGATTCATTTAAACCAAATTGCAGTTCTATTGCTTCAAACGGCGTTCTGTCTTCCCACGCCATTTCAATAATTCTTGATTCAGTCTCTTTAGATAACATCATTACCTGCTCATCTTCAATTAAATGAACAGAATTACGTTCCTTCTTGCTCATTAGATCAAAGACTTATCGCTTAAATTGAAAAAACCCAACATCCAAAAAGCAACGGCAGAATTACTAATCCATCAAGTCATCATGTCAGTTTATGGCTAAAGATTAAAACAGGATGCCGAAGATGCGACATCGCAATAACCTGAACCAATACAAAGTAATTTCGAAAAAACGTAAAACCACAAACCACACTAGTTCGATTTGTAACCACTTATTACATTGAATTTTTAGATAAATTTCTATCCCAATATTATACTGAACGGTGGTCACATTACACCATACTTATCATAGGTAATACGACCATCTACCCTATTATTCATCACATTTTGGAATGCCAAAATCATTCAATTGAACTCATCAACACAGCTTATTGATTAAGCAATTGAACTCATAACGTAGACCCTGTACGCTTACACTATGCACACGGTTACTTAATGGAGATCACAATGAACGAACTACTGACAAGCGCCATGGAACAGAAACAACGAACAACAGTGACCAGTTTATTCGCAAGGAATGGATTTAAGATCGCAGCCACTGATTTTGATGATGTGACTTTCGAACGTGAAAGCGTATTGGTCAATGTTCGATTCGATGCATCGTCCAACGTCGAATCGATTTCGGTTCTTAACGACTAACGAGAGACTCGATGCAAGCAGGTCGCTAGAATGATTGAATGAACAACATTCGGCTCATTTTAGCGCATCTTGCTAGCTGTCCTTTGCTACTTCATCACCATCCTCTCTTCCAAAAGCCACCGAGTGACAATTAGGCCAATAACTCGCAATTCCATGAGCTTGGCTTATATTTATTAATACCCTTTGAACAAAAATTCGAAATGATGCCTATGTTCCTAACTCGGTTAATTTATGTCAGTACACTTTCCGAATGTTGTGATTCCAAAGCACTGGATGAAATACTCACTATCTCACGAGACCACAACCGGCAGAGCCATCTAACAGGGCTTCTCAGTCATAACCAAAAGTACTTTCTTCAATGCATTGAAGGCTCTAGGGAGGCGGTAAACCATACCTACAATCACATCCTAAACGATAAGCGACACGAGAGAGTGACCATACTGTATTTTAAAGAAGTTGATTGTCGAGAGTTTGGAGATTGGTCGATGGGAGACATTCCGCAATCTAATTTGACTGAACTGTTGAACTTACAGTTTTCGACTTCAGAGCAATTTAACCCATACGAAATGTCTGGCGAAAGTGCTTATAAAATGCTTTTAGAGTTAAAGCAAAATTTGCCGTCTAAGTGACCTACTTTCAAACGGCAAACCTTAAAAAACGATGACGTCGATTCAGGGGCAAGTAATCCTCTTTCAAGCCCGAGTTCATACTCGGGCTATTTGTTCAAAAGTCCCAGTCATCGTCTTCAGTAGCGACAGCTTTACCTATGACATAAGAAGATCCTGAACCAGAAAAGAAGTCATGATTTTCGTCAGCATTGGGCGATAGGGCGGCCATGATAGCTGGGTTAACCTGACAGAGTTCATCAGGGAACAGTGCTTCAAACCCCAAATTCATCAACGCTTTGTTAGCGTTATAATGTAGGAAGTGCTTAACATCTTCAGTTAAGCCAACAGGATCATAAAGCGATTCGGTATATTGTGTTTCGATTTCATAAAGAGAGAACATTAATGAATAAGCTTCATCCTTAACTCTCGCCTGTTCTTCCTCATTAAGAGATTGGTAAGCAAGTTGGAATTTATATCCAATGTAGTAACCATGAATCGCCTCATCACGAATAATCAGACGGATCAAATCCGCTGTATTGGTCAGTTTTGCCCGACTCGACCAATGCATGGGTAGATAAAACCCAGAATAGAATAAGAAACTCTCTAGAAAAACACTGGCCACTTTTTTCTTTAGCGGGTCGCCTTCAGCCAAATAATCGTCGAGGATAATCTGTGCTTTTTTCTGTAACAGAGGGTTCTCTTCAGCCCAGCGAAACGCTTCATCAATTTGCGGCGTAGTACACAAAGTTGAGAATACAGAAGAGTAGCTACGAGCATGAACTGCCTCCATAAACGCGATGTTGGTTAATACCGCTTCTTCATGAGGCGTTCTCGCATCTTCCATCAAGGCTGGCGCACCCACCGTATTCTGAATCGTGTCGAGTAACGTTAAACCGGTAAAAACTCTAATCGTTAGCGTTTGCTCTTCTTCAGTTAGTTGCTTCCATGTTTGAATATCATTGGATAAAGGTACCTTTTCAGGCAGCCAAAAATTAACCGTCAGGCGATTCCAAATCTCTAGATCTTTACCATCAATCATACGATTCCAGTTAATCGCTTGAACGGGGCCGGATTCCATCTTTTTCATTGCGTTTATCCCTTTATTACAGTGAGCACGACACGCACCCTTCAACTTGAGTACCTTCTAATGCTTTCTGTCGCATTCGGATGTAGTAAAGCGTTTTAATTTTCTTTTTCCATGCGTAGATCTGAGCTTTGTTGATATCTCTCGTCGTTACCTCATCGTCAAAAAACAAAGTTAATGAAAGGCCTTGATCAACATGTTCGGTGGCCGCTGCATAGACATCGATTATTGCCTTAGGGCCTATGGAAAAGGCATCACGGAAGTACTCTAAATTGGAGTTATTCAAATACGGCGCAGGGAAGTAAACTCGCCCAATTTTACCCTCTTTTCTTATCTCCACTTTAGCGGTAACGGGATGAATAGAAGCGGTAGAGTCGTTGATATAGCTAATTGAGCCTGTAGGAGGAATGGCCTGTAAGTATCGGTTGTATAGCCCTGAGCTCATGACAAGTTGTTTCAATTCGCTCCACTCAGATACGGTGGGTATTCGTATATCTAAACGGCTAAACAAATCTTTAACCACATCCAATTTTGGCGAGAAATCCTGCTGCAAATATTTGTCGAAGAAAGACCCATCACTGTAACTAGAATCTTCGAACCCTTTGAACGTACTCTTTTTCTCTTGTGCCAACTTATTGGAAGCCACGAGACAGTGATATAAAACACAGGCAAAATAACTGCTGGTGAAATCAATGGCCTCTGATGAATCATAGTGAATGCGTTCTCGAGCCAAAAAACCATGCAAGTTCATCTGACCTAAACCAATAGCATGACTTTCATCGTTGCCCTTTCTTATCGAAGGCACACTGTTGATTGCGCTCATCTCTGACACTGCATTTAATGCTCGAATTGCGGTGTCAACGGTTTGAGATAGTCGACCTCCATCCAAGGCTTTGGCAATGTTGATCGAGCCTAAATTGCACGAAATATCTCGCCCGACATGACTATAGTTCAAGTCATCATCATAATTTGACGCCTCGTTGACCTGCAATATTTCAGAACACAAGTTAGACATATTTACACGCCCCTGAATGGGGTTAGCCTGATTAACCGTATCTTCGAACATAATGTATGGATAGCCCGACTCAAATTGGATCTCGGCAAGCGTTTGGAAAAGCCCTCTTGCACTCATTTTCCCTTTGCGGATCCTCGGGTCATCCACCATTTCATGGTACTTCTCCGTCACGCAAATTTCAGAGAAAGGTACGCCATACACTCGCTCAACATCATGAGGAGAAAACAAGTACATATCTTTGTTTTGCTTGGCTAATTCCAGAGTAATATCGGGAATGACAACACCAAGGCTCAAGGTCTTAATTCTGATTTTTTCATCGGCATTTTCTCTTTTCGTATCAAGAAATTGCATGATGTCTGGATGGTGAACATTAAGATAGACAGCACCCGCGCCTTGCCTAGACCCCAATTGGTTTGCATACGAGAAACTGTCTTCAAGCAATTTCATCACAGGGACGACACCTGAACTTTGATTTAAGATCCCCTTAATGGGCGCACCTTGCTCTCTTAAATTCGTCAGAAGTAAAGCAACACCACCGCCACGACGTGAGAGTTGCAACGATGAGTTAATCGCACGACCGATGCTCTCCATATTGTCTTCAATTCTCAACAAAAAGCAGGAGATCAATTCACCACGGCTCTTTTTGCCGGAGTTAATAAAAGTGGGCGTAGCCGGTTGAAAGCGCTGATGAATGATTTCTTCCATTAGTGCCAGTGCAAATTCACAGTCACCACGAGCCAGTAACAGTGCAGTCATAACCACTCGGTCTTCGAACCTTTCTAAATATCGCTTACCATCACGAGTTTTCAATGCATAGGAAGTAAAAAACTTATAAGCACCTAAGAACGTTCGGAATCGAAATTTGGCTTGATAGGCGTTTGCCCAGATTTGATGAAGAAAACTGCGATCATATTGCTCAATAACTTGAGCCTCGTAATATCCCTCTCTAAGCAAATAGTCGATCTTCTCGTCTAAATTATGAAAGAAAACGGTATTTTGATTAACGTGTTGTAAGAAAAACTGTCGAGCCGCTTGCTTGTCTGCCTCAAACTGAATCGTCCCTTGTTCATCAAGTAGATTCAACATTGCGTTTAAAGCATGGTAGTCAAGGGACTCGTTCTCAAAGTGGTTATCCATGATGTTTCCAAAATTGTTCTAACCCATTTGTCACGATATCAATATCGCTCTGGGTTCCAGATAGTTCGAAACGATACAACAGCGGCACATTGCATTTTTCAGCGACAATGGCACCTCCGCGAGCAAAAAGAGCTCCAAAGTTTCGATTTCCCGATGCAATCACACCTTTAATCAATGCTCGATTATTCGGGTTATTCAAAAGACTTATAACGGAGTTAGGCACAGCTCCTCGCCCCTCACCATCAGCATAAGTCGGGCATATGAGTACGAATGGTTGCTCAATCTCTAGCGTCCTTTCATTGGCCTCAGTAGGAAGCCTGATCGCAGGTAATCCTAGCTGTTCAACAAACCGCTTCGTATTCCCTGAGGCGCTAGAATAGTAAACAATCATTAACCTAACGCGCTGATCATGTCAGGTCTAAAACCGGACCAATGGCGGTCATTGGCGACAACCACGGGAGCTTGTCGATAACCCATTGATTGAACTCTTTCCATTGCGATTTCGTCGCACGTTAAATCAACAACTGTATGCTCAATACCTTTGCTCTGTAACGCCTTAACCGTTGCTGTGCATTGCACACACTGTGGCTTGGAATAAACGATGACATCCATATTATACAACCTCAATTAAATCTTAATGATAATCATTATCAATAAATAATGGCACATATAGTATTTGGGATTTATGTTTTGTCAACATATTGATCCCCGACCTAAAGACCATAGACAATACATGGTTGATATGCAAATGATAATCAATATCATCTATTGTCACCAGTCAAATATGGAGCAGTAAGGTGAGTATTTCGAGTTCCGGTTCTAATGACATATCCATACATGATATGGAGTGGCAAGGCGTTACGTTAAGTGAAAGTGCCGCAAACAGAATTTCCCAGTTATCACATGGGCAAAAGCACTTCCACCTCACGGTTAAGTCCTCTGGCTGTACGGGGTTTGCATATGAAGTGGCGCTGATCGATTCGCCATCCGATGACGACATCAAGTACGAATCACATGACGTCATTTTCTATATTGCACTCAAAGCCCTACCTATGATCGATGGCACAGAGATCGACTTTGTGCGTCAGGGTTTAAACAGTAATTTTGTATACAATAATCCCAAAGTGAAGAACCTTTGTGGATGTGGCGAGAGTTTTGGAGTTTAACCATGTGCGCATTAGAAACGCAGTCTGAAGCTAAAACGCTACTTGACGTTGAAACGCAAACAAAAATTGAAATGCGACCAGACGCTGAAACGCGACCTGAAATTGACACGCAGCCTGAAGTTACAGAGTTACTGCAGAGCAGTCACTATCGTGAAGGTTTCTACACTGAGTTATCTTCAGATACTTTGTCGAAGGGAATCAACGAACAAGTCGTTCGAGCAATCTCCGCAAAACGTAACGAACCCGAATGGATGTTGGAGTTTCGTCTCAAAGCATTCCGTAAATGGCGAACAATAGAGGAACCGCATTGGCTAAAAGCCGATTATCCAGACCTAAATTACCAAGATTACAGTTACTACTCCGCGCCAAGTTGCTCTAGTTGCGACAAAGATAGTTGTGGCAAAGATAGTGATGATGGCTCGAATGAATTTTTAACCGAAGAAGTCGAGACAGCCTTTGAAACACTGGGGATTCCAGTTAGAGAAGGTTCAGAAATTGCTGTCGATGCAATCTTCGATTCAGTTTCCGTCACCACTACCTATCAAAACGAACTGAAAGAACTCGGGATCATCTTCTGTTCATTCAGCGAAGCTATCCAAGAATACCCTGAACTCGTGCAGCAATACCTAGGCAGCGTTGTTCCACCAGAAGATAACTTCTTTGCGGCTTTGAATGCCTCTGTTGCCTCTGACGGCACTTTTGTTTACATCCCGAAAGGTGTGAGATGCCCAAGAGAACTCTCTACCTACTTTCGAATAAACCAAGCAAAAACAGGCCAGTTTGAAAGAACAATTTTAGTGGCTGATGAGGACTCATACGTCAGCTACATTGAAGGTTGCTCTGCCCCGATGCGAGATACCTATCAGCTTCACGCCGCCGTCGTAGAAGTCGTCATTCACAAGCGTGCTGAAGTTAAATATTCCACAGTGCAAAACTGGTTCTCAGGAGCAGAGGATTCACAAGGCGGCATACTCAACTTTGTAACCAAACGTGCGGTTTGCGAAGGCGAGTACAGCAAAATGTCTTGGACTCAATCAGAAACAGGTTCTGCGATAACGTGGAAGTACCCAAGCGTAATTCTCAAAGGAGACTACTCTGTTGGTGAGTTTTTCTCCGTCGCTTTAACGAATGGCGTTCAACAAGCCGATACCGGCACTAAGATGGTTCATATAGGAAAACACTCTCGCTCTACCATCATTTCAAAAGGGATTTCAGCAGGAAAAAGCCAGAACAGTTACCGAGGGCTGGTTAAGGTCACCCCTAACGCAGAAGGTGCGAGAAACTTCACTCAGTGCGATTCAATGTTAATCGGCGCTGAATGTGGGGCTCACACTTTTCCTTATATCGAAGTCAAAAACCCGTCTGCGCACGTTGAACACGAAGCGACGACCTCTCGAATTGGCCAAGATCAACTGTTTTACTGCACCCAAAGAGGGATCAGTGAAGACAACGCGATATCCATGATCGTCAATGGTTTTTGTAAAGACGTATTTTCAGAATTACCACTCGAATTCGCTGTTGAAGCGCAGAAACTTCTATCAATCAGCCTCGAGCATAGTGTGGGATAAAATGTTAGAAATTAAAAACTTACATGTTAGCGTTGAAGAAAATACTATCCTAAAAGGTATTAACCTAACCGTTAAACCTGGTGAAGTTCACGCAATTATGGGACCGAATGGGTCAGGAAAAAGTACCCTATCCGCCACACTGGCAGGCAAGGATGATTACGAGGTCGTCAGTGGTGAGATTGTTTTCAAAGGTCAAGATCTTACAGAGCTAGATCCAGAAGAAAGAGCCGGTGAAGGGGTATTTTTAGCCTTTCAGTACCCTGTCGAAATTCCAGGTGTCAGTAACAAACTCTTTCTAAATACAGCTCTCAACGAGGTTCGTGAATATCGAGGCTTAGAACCGATCGATCGTTTTGACTTTGAAGATCTATTGGAAGAAAAAGCGCAATTGTTGAAGATGCCGGAAAATTTACTCCAACGCTCTGTCAATGAGGGATTCTCTGGTGGAGAGAAAAAGCGCAATGACATTCTACAAATGGCGGTGCTCTCACCTGATCTTTGTATACTAGACGAGACCGACTCCGGTCTAGATATTGATGCTCTTAAAGCCGTCTCTGAAGGTGTAAACGCGCTACAGAATGAAAAACGAGCTTTCATTTTAGTCACGCACTATCAACGTATCCTCAATTACATCAAACCAGATTTCGTGCACGTGTTGTACCAAGGGAAAATTGTAAAATCTGGTGACCATACGTTAGCTCAAGAATTAGAAGAGAAAGGCTATGGGTGGATCATTGATGAACAATAAACATTCATTGCTTGATTCATTTGAAACCCTTGTTCGACCGCATGAGTGGCAAAAAAAACAATGGTCTAAATTGCTTGGACTCGAGCTACCGTCCCCTCAACATGAGGACTGGAAATACACGTCTCTTGACCGATTAAACGAACTAGAGCTAAGCAGCGCACCACAGCAGTCGACAGCTAACACGCCATACAACAAATTCAGTTTAGACATTGATGCTTATCGATTAGTCTTCGTCGACGGCTTCTTTTTAACTCGATACTCCGACTGGATTCCAAAAGTTCGAGTGACTCCCATCTGCGCGCTCTCTCCAATTGAAATCGATGAGCTATCTCATTCAATAAAGCCAGACGCTTTTACCTATATTACTGATGCTACCGCTTCAAGTGGCATATTAATCGAAGTCGAAGCGAATACGCAGGTATCGAAACCGATTTATCTTTTGCATATCAATTCCGAAAAACAAGGTGATGTATCAAGCTACAGAAGCCATATTGAAGTCGCAGATCATGCGGAAGTCACCGTCATCGAACACCATGTTTCACAAGGTAGTGGTAGAGGCGTAACATTATCTCGCTTAACACAACACGTTGGTTGTGGTGCTCACTATCATCACACTAAAATTGTCGAAGAGGCCTTAAGTCAACATCACTTCGGTCACAACGATTTGATAGTTAATGCGCATGCTAGCGCCTACTCTTGTTGCTTGCTCTACTCCGGCCAATTGATACGACATCAAGTAAGTTCAGAACTGACTGGCGAACAAGGTTTTGTCGCTATGGACAGTATTTCCCTACCTCAAGGTAAGGCAGTTTTTGATACTCGCACCTATTTGAAGCACAACTCTCCTCACTGCCAAAGTGAACAAAATCATAAAACCATCGCTCGAAACCAATCTAAGTCTGTTTTCGACGGCATGATCTATGTTGACCCTGCTGCGCAAAAAACAGACGGGCAAATGGACACCCACAGTCTGATTCTAGGCGATGACGCCCAAGTAAACTCTAAACCTCAATTAGAGATTTATGCCGATGATGTCAAATGCAGCCATGGTGCAACAACAGGGCAAATCGACCCAAACCAAATCAACTACTTACGCTCTAGAGGTATCCCAAAAGAACGAGCCGAGCACATGATTACCTCTGCGTTTGTCATTGGCGTTACCGAGAGAATTAAACCCCCCGCCCTAAGACAATCTGCGATAGATAAAATCAATGCGTCACTCAATAAAGGATGTCCAAATGATTGATTCGAGCGAAAATACAAGCCCTTGGTTTAATGACTTCCCAGCTCTAAGAACTCAAGTTTACGACAAGCCTTTGGTCTATTTAGACAGTGCTGCAACGGCCCAAACCCCTCAAGTCGTTATCGACCGCATGACTCAGTTTTATCAACATGATTATGCGAGTGTTCATCGCGGTGTCCATTACCTAAGCTCTAAAGCAACCGAAGAAATGGAACAAGTAAGAGAAAAACTTGCTCAGTTCATTTCAGCTAAATCCCGAGAAAGTATTGTTTTCACCAAAGGGACGACAGAGGCCATCAATCTCGTTGCGAATAGCTATTTACGCCCTAGGTTAAAAGCGGGTGACGAAATCATCGTGACGGAAATGGAGCATCACGCCAACCTTGTTCCCTGGCAGATGCTTTCTGAAATTTATAATGTCGACATTCGTGTTTGGCCAATGGCAAAAAATGGCTATTTGAATCCCAACGACCTTGTTTCGTTAATGAATACAAAGACAAAACTGCTGGCGATTAGCCACGTATCGAATGTTCTAGGTCGCATAAACCCAATTAAAACGATAGTCAAAGCTGCACATAAAGCAAAAGTTCCCGTGTTAGTAGACGGTGCTCAAGCTGTCATGCACGATGAAGTCAATGTGACGGACCTCGATTGTGATTTCTACGCCTTCTCTGGGCACAAACTGTATGGCCCGACAGGCATCGGCGTGCTTTATGCAAAAAAAACACATCTCGACAACATGGTGCCATGGGAAGGCGGCGGAGCCATGATCGATCAAGTGACCCTGCCTTTGGGAACCTCGTTTGGCCAAGCGCCATGGAAGTTCGAAGCAGGTACTCCGAATATTGCCGGCATTTTAGGTTTAGGCGCCGCTCTAGACTACATTGAAGCTATCGGCTTCAAAGAGATCTCTGGCTATGAAAAAAATATAATGAATTATTTGGTGGAGAGCATTAGACAGGTACCAGCAATAGAGCTCTATGGCGACGATGATAACCGCACCGGCGTTTTGGCCTTTAATATGAAAAACCAACACTCTTTTGATGTGGGTTCATTCTTAGATAGATATGGTATTGCGATTCGTACCGGACATCTCTGCGCAATGCCCCTTATAAAACGACTCGGTCAGAACTCGCTGTGTCGCGCATCGATTGGCATGTACACAAGGCCCAAAGACATAGATGCCTTGTGCCAGTCACTAAAACGAATCCACCAACTGTTAAGGTAGCTTATGTCCCCTGAAAAGCTCCAGAAAAACTTCGAGCGATGCGCTGACTGGGAAGAACGTTATATGTATTTGATAGAATTGGGGGACCGATTAGAGCCCTTCCCTGTGACAAAGATGAATAAAACACATCTTATCGCAGGCTGCCAAAGTAATGTATGGCTAGATCTTTCCATCGGTCAACAGAATAAAATGTCGATACAAGCGACCAGCGATTCTTCATTAGTTAAAGGTTTGCTGGCGTTGGTGTTGATCGCCTATAACAACCAACAACCCGCGAGCGTTCTAGAATTCGATATTAAAGACTGGTTCCGCCAGCTAGACCTAAAATCTCAGCTTAGCGCCAGTCGGAGTCAAGGCTTAGAGGCCATAATAAAACATATTCGGTGTCACGCTCGGGCTGTTTAACCTTCAATAAACAATAGCCCAGCATGATTAGATCACGACATTTTGCTTCTTCTAAAAAGCGAACATAAAAAAGCCCCAACCTAAGTTGTAATGCCGTTCGGATAAGCATTATTGCTTGAACCTGAA
>NZ_JBFRVM010000177.1:0-3778 GCF_041475145.1 Vibrio sp. 10N.222.49.A3 | reverse complement strand
CTTATCCGAACGGCATTACAGCCATTGCTGGGGCTTTGTTGTTTATACACCCTTCTTTTTCAACATCGGTTCGACTTTTAGACACTCGTTCTTCAAGACGAATTTGATTAAAAATCGCTAAAAATTGTTCAAATAGCACGGTTGATGCGTAGAAAACCATAACTCAAGCAATAAGGTGATTGAGATTATGAGTTTGAAGAAACGATTAGAAGACGTAGCCCCGCGTTTTGAAGCCGGAGGTAAATACGAAAAGCTTTACCCAGTCTATGAGGCGTTTGCCACCATCTTTTATACGCCCGGCAACGTAAACCGAGGCTTGACCCACGTTCGAGATAGTATCGATCTCAAGCGAATAATGATTTTGGTGTGGCTAGCGACTTTCCCCGCGATGTTTTGGGGGATGTATAACGTCGGGCACCAGAGTGTCTCGGTACTAACATCCAGTTATCAACTTAACGAACTTACCTCGCTTATAGAGAGCAGTTGGCGCTTATCGTGGGCGTTTGGTGATGCACAGTCCTTAGTCGCAAGCGACTGGGGGCGCCAGATGTTCTTGGGGGCGCTCTACTTCCTACCTGTTTATGCCACCGTATTTGTGGTCGGGGGCTTCTGGGAAGTTTTATTTGCCGTTGTACGAAAACACGAGGTGAATGAAGGCTTTTTTGTAAGCTCGGTACTGTTCGCACTTATTCTTCCGCCAACTATCCCGTTGTGGCAAGCCGCTTTGGGTATCACCTTTGGTATCGTTGTCGCGAAAGAGCTGTTTGGTGGCACAGGGCGAAACTTTCTCAACCCTGCACTGGCGGGGCGAGCGTTTCTTTACTTTGCTTATCCCGCCAACATGTCCGGTGGCTTGGTATGGGTGGCAGCTGATGGTTATTCTGGCGCAACACCGCTCAGCCAATGGTATGAGGGGGGGAGCTCGTCGCTGATCAACAACATGACTGGTGAGGCCATCACTTGGATGGATGCCTTTATCGGTAATATTCCGGGCTCGATGGGCGAGGTTTCTTCATTGCTCATCATGTTGACAGGTCTGATTTTGATCGTCATGAAGATAGCGTCTTGGCGCATTGTGGCTGGTGTGATTGTTGGGCTTGTGGCAACGTCGAGTTTACTGAACTGGATTGGCTCTGATACCAACTCGATGTTCTCGATGCCGTTCTACTGGCACTTTGTATTGGGCGGTGTTGCCTTTGGCACTTTCTTTATGGCAACCGACCCAGTTTCTGCCGCGTTTACTAATCAGAGTAAGTGGGCTTACGGGATTCTGATCGGTGTGATGACGGTCGGTATTCGAGTGCTCAACCCTGCTTATCCAGAGGGCATCATGTTGGCGATCTTGTTTGCTAACCTGTTTGCTCCGCTGTTCGACTTTGTAGTGAAAGAGCAAAACATCAAACGTAGACAGAAACGAACATTGCGCTGATTTCAGTGCAGATAGGGAAAGCGATTCCCATAAGAAAGGCTTGCATCGCTGCAAGCCTTTCAATTTTTATTGCGATTGATTTGAAGTTGATTTAACTCCACTTCAAATCAATTTCGAACGGTTGGGTGTTACCACAATGCTCACCGCACATCTCGTCGTATGCACTGTTGTGTATCAGCATTGCTGACGATACGCCTTGATCACTGAAGTGGTCGCGGGCTTGGTTAACACTCAAAAACTTCATTGGGTGCTGGTGGTCGTCTTTGATTAACTGCTTTTGCTCGCCAATGATTTGGTAAGCCAAGTAGATCCCGCCTTCAAATGATTCAATGAGTAGATTCATAACAAACTCCATGTTGTTCTCGATAGTTCTTTGTTTCTGTATCTACGTTGATGGTTGTTTGAAGGTTCATGTGTGTTAAAAATGAAAAAACCAGAAGCTCAGCTTCTGGTTTATTCATAAGTAATCAAATTAACTCAAAGGTTAGTTGATTTTTTGCATGATGCTAACACGGCCTGTTGTTGATCCGTCTGGAGTCATTTTACGGCGAGTTAGCAATCCTTCGTCCCAGTTAGTACCAGCAGGTTGGTATTCCCATTTAATGATGTATTCTTGGTTATTACCATTTGCATCAACAGGACATTTATCTCCTGAACCAGGAATATAACCATTGTCAGTATCATCACAGAAGCGCACAACTGAGTTTAAATCTGTCAGGGTTGCTTTTGATTCACGTCCCGAAATGTTAAACCACCAATAGTCAATTGCAGCAAGCTCTTCATAGGTATACTTCTTGCCTGAGTCTTCAAGATCTGCCGGTGAGTTTGCATTGCACTCTTTCCCTGATACGGTAGCGCCCTCAGAATCAAATACCATTCTCATGACAGCATTTTGTCCATCAGCGCAAATCTGAGTGGTATCCCAAGAGCCAGTAAAGTCTACGTACCTTTCGTCGCTAGGTGTTTCTACGTGATAGTAGAAATTCAAACTTTCTTCGATGCGATTCTTTCCACTAGATTCGTTTGATGGGTCGTTTAACTCAGTTTTTGAACGAATTTGTGTGTATATTTTTGTAATTGGGTCATAGCTACCAGAAAGGGTTTCATATTGGTATGAAGGGTCTGCATCGCCTTCATCTCGATCATCTTCCAGTTTATTTGGCGTGTAGTGGTTGAGGATTTGTTGATTCCCTTCAATGAAAGGTACCTCATCGTAACGTCCTGGCTTAGGTGTGGTATTTTCTTTGCTTTTATCAACGGAGCGTTTAGAGTGAAGTCTGGGTGAGCTGTTTGATTGCAGCCTGCAGAACTTCCTGTCAATACACAGTTGATATACTCTTCAGCGTCTGCGTATGACAATAAAGAGTCGCTGTCACTTACAGCAATAAGACCATTGGCTGAATCTTGATAAGTGAAGTAAGGCGTGCCACGTGTATGTTCAAACACAGCTTTAGGGAGCATTTTGTCAGCGTGAACTAACATTGTCTTGTCGTTAGGGCGGTTGTTTGGATCGTTAATATCATACTGTCTCACCATGATTGAGCGAATGAATTGCCCATTTTTCGCTACAAATGGATTGGCATCAGTGCTGCCGCGAACAGTACCATATTTTTCTCCGAATGCTTTCTCCATATGAGCCAATGCTTCAGATTCACTAGTAATTGAAGTGACTCCCATCGCTGTCAGGAAGTCTGTAACAGAATCACGGTCATCTAGACTTAGGCTTTTCATCTTCGCTAACGTCGCTGCATCAGGTTCGCGCAGCGCATCTGGAATTGTCAGTACTTCATCAGAAGCGCTACCAGATTGGTTATCTAAAGACTGAAGTAGAATTGCTAAATTTAGAGCTCGGTCGTATTTGCCCGCTGCTTCAAATGGTGTCAGTACATCACGGTTTGATGCTGCCCCTACTTTCAAGCCATTTTCACCACCAATGAAGAAGGTCACCGTGTCGTCAGACTTAGCGGTAAATTCGCCTTCGCTGTTTGTGATGCCCTTTGAACCAGAGCTAGTGCTGTAGTAGATACCTTCAACAGCGGCATCGATAAACTTGTTGGTTGTTGTGGATGGTCCTGTCGGTGTTGTGACACCTGAATTAGAACTGTCGCTACCACAACCTGTTAAAGCCACTGCAATCGCTGCTGCGAGAATACTCACTTTTTTCATTACTCGTACATCCTTCATGTATTAGAGCTAATTGTTTTTTTTATGCGTGTAATTTTATAGCGCGCGATTGTAGTTTGATCTTGATTCCAAGTTAAGTATGTAAAATGCTGTTCGGTTAATAAGTATCCCGACCATACGGTAAAAAACAAAAAAAGCCGACACAGGTCTAATGCCGATCAGTTA
>NZ_JBFRVM010000176.1:0-242 GCF_041475145.1 Vibrio sp. 10N.222.49.A3 | reverse complement strand
GGACTTTGCGAAAAGACAGGTGCAAGGTGAACTTGGGTTTACAGCCGTGCTGCATACCCACAGCCGACAACGAAACTTGCACCCACACCTGCACATTATTGTGGCGGCAGGCCAATACGACCCATCAAGACAAACGTGGCACAAAGGCAACAAGCGTTACCTTTTTAACGCATTTGCTTTAGCCAAAGTCTGGCGAGCAAGAATGCTAGAAGCAATTAATCAGCACCCAACGTTGTGGCTGC
>NZ_JBFRVM010000175.1:0-472 GCF_041475145.1 Vibrio sp. 10N.222.49.A3 | reverse complement strand
ACTGGACTGATGAGCCGTAACTGGTTTGCGGCCGTTGGCGGGTTCATTGGCGGCTCAGTCTTGTGGAATGTTGGAGCACCACTCGTCGGCTTAGGCTAAGGAGTCACAATGGAAGACCCTCATCAGTTTTTTTCTATTCCAAAACACATGAACAAAGGTCGTCGCTGGCTCGGGTTCCCAGTTGATGAACTCGTGCCTGCCCTCTGCATTTTTGGCCTCTCATTCTGGCTTAAACACGAAATGATAGGACTGACGTTATCGCTGGCTTGGTTTGGGGGATTACGTTACATCAAAGCGCAATACGGTGACAACATCGTTACCCTGTCACTTTATTGGTGGGGGGCTTCCTTTGTCCATCCCACCCTCTTTAAGCGTACCCCCTCAGCCTGTCGTCGTTACTGGATTTTCTAAGGAGACCCTTCATCATGGATCCGTTTGTTAAACGGGATAAGCTGGCCGTCAAAAGCCTCCT
>NZ_JBFRVM010000174.1:0-18014 GCF_041475145.1 Vibrio sp. 10N.222.49.A3 | reverse complement strand
CATTAAAACCCCATTTATTTTCTTTAAAATCAGCATCTTAATTTGGTGCGTATTATTTAGATTATGTTAAATTCAAGAAATGATAAGTAAGTCACAAACTCAACAAAATTAGACGCCAGTGAGCGATTACATGACTCATTGATGTTTCGGTCTAAACGAGAGCGTTTCGGTTTTTTCTATTTAGGAAGACTTTTGTATGAATTTTAAATCAGAATGTAGGGTTGAGAACAAGGAAGTCGGTATCGCTTTTAATCTTTCATCAAAGGCGAATAAAACGTTAACGCTCTCGGCGAAAAGAGCAGAGCGGGCCAAAAAGCGCGAAGGGAAACTTCGATTAGAAGATCATCTCAAACGTTTTCCCAATTGGTCATTGTAACGAATGATATGGCCGTCTGAGAAACGACTTCAGCCGGTCTCGAAGGTGGGCTGCCTTCACTATTTGCAAAAAGCGCCGCAGAGGGGCGCAGGCCTGCGTAATATGCCTAACAAATTCAGGAGCCCTCTCTGGGGCGACGTCCAAGGCTGTTTTTCTACTCAATTAAGCACGCTGGTTGAGTGGTGAAATAGAGTTACTTGGGAGTACCAGACACCACATCCCTTGGATGTGCGCATTCTACTACAGGAATGCACAAGCCAGTTTGTAGCACGGCTCTTGAAAGAGAGCCCATTGTTTTGTTTTTTTAAAGAACAAAACAATGTCCTAACAAGGAGTGTGAACAATGCAGATTGTCTACGGATATTGTCGTGAAGATAAAGCGGCGAGTTTATTGGGCCACTTTGTGGAACAAGGTGATTTTGTCAGCGTCAAAGAACTGGGAGCGGTCGGGCGTGAACACATCGCATTTGCCGCTTTGTTGTCTTTTACTGGGCACCTTTCATTTCCTTTCTGTTGGGAGGGCGTTCATTTTGTCGCGGCGCAAAAACAAGCTCAGTCAGTGAATCGTCTCACTCTCCCTATCTCAAATAATGCCTGTAAAAAACGCTATCGGAAGCTTAAGAACACCACCATGACCCCTAATAATTGGAAGCAACACATCAGTAGAAATCGCGGTTTGAAGTATGTAAACGCTTCTCTAATTGCCCCAATGTAATCAAGAAGACCGATGGAATTCAGCGAAAACCCTCAAGAGTCACAATCTATTTACAAGGAACCATGTATGTAAAACGGTTTAAAGTCGCGATATATACACCAATAAATAGCGTTGTTTCACAATGAATGTCGCCACTTTTTCTAGGTTCTTCACTCGACGGTTATTATGCTTTTACACTCCTTATCGTGAGTGTGTGTATTATCAACTGCCTTTACTTGCTGCGTCTGGATAGGTCAAGTTCGGGGGAACTTAACCGCCCTTTTATCAATACGAGCTATGCGCTCGGTACTTTTAAATACTAACCTAACGTTTCCCAGAACTTTTCGATGTCTCGATACCCTAAGTAAAAATCGCTATCTATAAACTCAGCTCCACTTGATGAAAAGTGTGATTCTATTTTGCCCTTGCCTCCTACCTTCTATTGGACGAATTTGAAATTTAAGGTGATATGCCCAATGGCTTCTGATTGTCAGCGTTCGTAATACGCGGGTAACCAACCAGAATCATAAAAGTTTTTAAACGACCAGCACGTAATTGATATTGTGATAGTGGCAAGGTCGGAATCATAATGCGAAGTTGGTTAGCATTTGGTTGAATGCGTTATTAACGAGGGGGTAAAACGTTTAATAACGTTGCATATTGTGTAGAGGACTGTTCTTACAATCAGCTTACCTATCCCATGAACGTAGACAGGATCGAGAAAAAACTCTTCCAGGGAAGGCACGCTGCACTAGATTCTTACTAAATTATCAATTAATTAATTTAGATTCATTTGATTTGTGACTAGCGTAATGTTATCCATTAATACGAATGATAAGGATTATCATGAATTGCTTGAAGAGAATAATAATTCTCTCATTTTTACTCTCACCAATACATGGTTATTCCATAGAAATTAGAGGGGAAGCTATACAAGCGAATGACTCTTACGAGTATAAGATTAGAAATAAAAAACCGTTAGAGTTAGAAGCCCCCTACTGTATTGGGGATCCCTCTTGGATTGATTCCCCGACCTTACCTCAAGAGCCTACAAAAACCAGAAAATCCGATATTAACTGCAGTTTTATGCAGTTTGCGTGGCAATCTTTCGCTTATTATACCAGTGACAAAACATCGGATTTCTTCATGGATATGATGCCGAAAGACCGAATATTTAAAGAGATACCTGATAGTTGGGACAATAAAGGTGATCAAGGATTAGTACAAACTGAGGTCCTTCAAGCTGGCTCTAATTTCCCATTGAACGATCAAGAAGGCAATCCGGTCTTTTATCAACAAAGTGTTAATAAAAAATTCTACTATGACATCGTCAAACACGGATTAAACAATAGCCAATGTGTCGCCGATATTGACAGTGGGAAAACTCCATTTGACATATCCCCAGGCTCCACTGAAGTGAAAACCTCATGGAAATTAATGTCTAATCATGACAACCCTAAACAATTTTTCACTATTCATAGAGATGTTGAGATCGACGGAGCAGTAAAGAGTAATGTTCTAATGGGCTTGGTTGGGATTCATATAGTGCGAAAAACAAAGAATCATCCTGAATTCATTTGGACCACATTTGAACACAAGGGAAACGCTCCTGATTGTGCTGATGTTCCTGATCTATCAAATTTTAAAAAGTCAGGTAAATGGACATTTTTCAACCCAATGTCCTTTCAGAAAGTGAATACTTACTTCCCTGGTAAACCCACTCAAGTCTGTAGAAAAACACCCTATGGAGTTGGGATTTTAACTAAACCTGAAGTAGCTAAAGATATAAAAGCACTTAACGAGGCAATGTCACATTATTACCAAACCCGTAATTCTGTTTGGTCTAACTACTTCCTTGTTGGTGCATCTTGGACAGTCTCAAGCGGGAGCGTAAAAATAGGAGAGGTCCCTCCCACTTGGAAAAATGAAATAGGGGGTTCGAAGTTATTATCAAACAGTACAATGGAGACCTATGTCCAAAACCCTCAATGGTTTGTTTTAGTGCATCCTAAAAAAGATAGGGGCTGTTTTGCTTGCCATAAATATGATCCTTTAACAAAGAAAGCCTTACATTTAAGCCATATGTTTAATGCGGCACAAGATTACGGTCAGTGTCTTCCTTTAAGGCTTGATTTCGAACCTAAAAATTGAAAATTCCTAATAAAAGGTGCTCGGCTTTCCCTTCTATGATTCTACCCATTTCAAATGAGTTCATTGCGAGATGAACCACTGGACACTGTCAAACCCTTATCATAGTTTTTTGTTCCGTTGTACTTCCCCCCCCTACTTCTGCTCACTTTGAATGTATTCAACCAATAATGGCTTCACACCATCAATGACGTTCTGTGTTGCTCCTGACGAGTAGGACTTAGATTTAGTCGCTTTCCATGTTCAATAGAGATTCAATAGTTTTTGAGCTGGCTCTACCCTCTCGATTGTAGGAGCCTCGAAGCGTTTTACCATCTATTGCAACAACTTAACACTCGGTAAGCGTATGTACCGATGACATCCAGTTGACGAAACATGCACGATCTTGCCCTGGCTTAGCTCTCCCCCAATACAATGGTTAAATTAGCAGGGATATTTTTTGGTATAAATATTTTGTATATCTGCTATTGAGTTTAGAAAGCAGACGTAAAATCTCGCTGTGATAAATTGAAATCAATCAAAGTTAGCCTCAACTCTCGGGGTTTTTAGATTGAGGTAATGATGTCGCAATTCGTAAATATAAAAAAAATCACTCTCGAAGATTGCAAGTCAATGGATCTTGCTGATCCATTGTCTTCATTCAAATCAAAGTTCCATTTGCCGGAAGGTATCGTCTATTTGGACGGTAACTCAATGGGAGCAGCGCCAAAGCAAGCATTTCCCGATATTAAAAATGTTGTTGAGGAAGAGTGGGCTAACGGTTTAATTCGTAGTTGGGTTGGCGCAGATTGGATGTCATCACCGGTGCGATCAGGCAACCTTTTGGCCGATATGCTAGGTGCGAAGCACGGTGAGATCATCGTTACCGATACTATTTGTATTAATCTGTTCAAGCTTATTTGCTTTGCTCTAAAGTTCAATGAACGTCGTAAAGTGATTGTTTATGAAGCCTGCAGTTTTCCCGCAGATGGGTATATTGCGCAGGGGGTTTCCAATCTTCTTGATGGCTATAGTTGTCGATCTATTCCTGAAGGTGAAGAGGATTACGACGCTTATTTGCAAGATGATGTGGCCGTCATGGTTTTAAATCAGGTGAATTATAAAAGCGCCTATATGCGAGATATGAAAGCCTTTACTCAAAAAGCAAGAGAGAGAGGTGTATTGATTATTTGGGATCTAGCTCATTCTGCGGGTGCGATGCCAGTTGACTTGAATGCTGATGGTGTGGATTTAGCTGTGGGCTGCACTTACAAATACCTAAATGGCGGTCCAGGCTCGCCTGGGTTTGTTTATGTTAACAAAGCGCTTCATGGGAAATCTGTTCAGCCAATTACAGGTTGGTTTGGTCATGCAAATCAATTTGCATTTGAAGAAAAATATACGCCATCAAAAACCTTGTCCCAATTTCAGACCGGGACATTTTCTGCTCTTTCTTATCAAGGTTTAGAAACCTCATTAAATCTATGGCGGGAAGTTGATTTCAATTTGGTTCGTGAAAAGAGCCTAAAGCTGACGGATTTATTTATTGATTTGATGATGCCTGTTGCCAAAAAGTATGGCCTGACATTGATAACGCCAGAAGATCACAGTGTGCGAGGCAGTCACGTTTCATATTATCGCGAGGATAATGGTTACGCCATAGTACAAGCTTTAATCGCCAGAGGCGTAATTGGTGACTTTAGAGCGCCTGGTGTGCTTCGCTTTGGATTTACTCCTTTGTACTTATCTTATGAGGATGTTTGGCAGAGTGTTGAGCATTTCAAGGCAGTACTGGAGAACAAGGAATACCTCCAGGAAGAACATAAAGCTTTTCAAGCTGTTACGTAAAGAGGTCTACCGTGGAAAATAAAATTACTAATACAGGTGGTTGTCCGCTTCATAACAAGCGAGTGGTAGAAGATAGCATGGTGACAGATCTTGATACCATTAATTCCTATGGAGACTTTTTGCATTTGGATCGACTCCTTAATCTTCAGAACTCATTTTCTGAAAGTCATGAGGGGATGTTGTTTGTCATAGTGCATCAGGTTTCAGAGCTGTGGCTAAAACTGGTTAAGCATGAATTAGCCGTTGTTATCGATTATGTGAAAAATGATGAGGTAGCAAAGGCCCAAAAGGGTCTTGCAAGAATACTGTGTATTCAGAAACAGTTGAGCACTTCATTTAAAGTAATGGGGACAATGACGCCAGTCGATTATGACACGTTGCGTAATTTGTTGGGTGAGGCATCAGGTTTTCAGTCCTACGGTTATAGGGCTGTTGAATTTATGTTGGGTAATAAAGACCGGAATATGGTGGAGTTACATCGGCACAATAAAGAAGCCTACGAAATGCTTGATCAGTTGATGAATGCTCCAAGCCTTTATGATGAAGTGAATCGGTTGTTGGTGCGCAATGGTATCGAAATAGATAAATCTCACTTAAATAGAAAATTGGCGGCGCCTTACGAAGCTAACCAGTCTGTCGTTGATGCCTGGATGCATGTTTATAAAAATGCTGAGGAATACTGGGATTTATATCAAGTTGGTGAGCTATTGATGGATGTTGAAGACAATTTCCAGAATTGGCGCTTTACTCATATGAGGACGGTTCAGAGAATTATCGGTTTTAAAGTTGGGACTGGTGGTTCAACGGGTGTTGGTTTCCTTAAAAAAGCATTAGATATCCAGTTTTTTCCTGAGTTATACACCATTCGTTATGAGTTGAACTAATCCATGTCTGCGAGTGAAGAAAGGTTTAGAGGAATGAGTCAAGAGGAGTTGGATCGGGAGTATTCACCGAGTTCAATGATTGGTAATGCCAACGTATTTATCAATCAATACATAGAACTAAGTTACCTTGCGAAACAAGATAACTTGGGTTTACATGAAAACCTTAGCTATGGCTCTGATGAAGATGAAGTACTCGATTATTACAAGTCGTCTTCTTCTCTGTCTCCCCTATTTGTTTTCTTTCATGGTGGATATTGGCAAGAGCTTAGCAAGAATGAATCATGTTTTTTTGTGAAAGTTTTTCAGCAGTTGGGTATCGATGTGGCTGTTGTTAATTATTGCCTCTGTCCAAAAGCAAATTTGACAACAATCATTGCTCAATGTGCCGAATCTGTTGCTTGGTTAAGCAATAAGGCCAGTGAGATAGGTTTTGATAACAGTGCTATCTATCTTTGTGGAAATTCAGCGGGTGCCCATATTGTAGCCAATTTACTTGGTGCGACATGGAATAAGTATGGGCTTAATGAGTCACCAGTTGCTGGTGCTTGCTTGATCAATGGTATTTTTGATTTGCACCCTGTGCGCATGACTTATGTCAATGGTCCAGTTCAGATGACAGACTCAGAGGTAATCAATTTAAGTCCGATAAACAAGGCCGTGCAAAGAGGAATTCCCCTTCGTATTGTTTACGCCGAATATGATACGGAAGAATTTAAGCGCCAAAGTAATGAGTATACAGCGTTACTTGAGCGTTATGGGTACTCAATTAAACCATTAGAAATCAGGGATAGAAATCACTTTGATATTTTATTTGATCTTATGGATAAAGATTCAATTTTGATGAAGGCAATAATGCAAGATATCGAAATGATTAAGCCCCAACGTCAAGAGTATCGGAAGCATAGAGATAAAAGGGTGAGATTATGAGTGATAAAAAAAGCCTCGCTAATTGGAAAGATAGAGTAGAAAGCTATTTAGATTTCCGCCCTGAAGATAGCGTGTATCGAATTGCACGAGAAGCTTATACCAATCAAGAGCTTTTTGACTTAGAAATGGAGCATATTTTTGAAAAGACTTGGATTTATGCCTGTCATGAAAGTCAAGTTCCCTATCCCAATGATTTTTATACAATCAATATTGGTCGTCAGCCGGTCATTATTACTCGTGATGCGAAGGGTAATCTCAATGCTCTGATTAACGCTTGCGCCCATAGAGGAACGACATTGACACGTACAAGTAAAGGGAATCAATCTACCTTTACCTGTCCGTTCCACGCTTGGTGTTACAAAACTGATGGTCGGTTGGTAAAGGTCAAAGCGCCGGAACACTATTGTGACAAATTTAAAAAAGAAGATTACAACTTAGCTACTGCTAAAGTGCAGAGCTATCGTGGTTTTGTTTTTGTTAATTTGGATGTTAATACCAAAATCGCTCTGGAAGAGTTTTTGAGCGATGCCAAAATCGCCTTAGATATGATGGTCGATCAATCTGCGGATGCTGAATTGGAAGTGCTGTCAGGCACTTCCGCCTATACCTACGAGGGTAACTGGAAATTACAAAATGAAAACGGTCTTGATGCTTACCATGTGAGCACTGTTCATTATAACTATGTGGCCACCGTTCAGCATCGTGCTCAAGTTGAGCAATCAAAAGAAAATGGAGATAAGAAAGAAACACTGGATTACAGCAAGTTAGGGGCAGGCGCTGCCGATATAGAAGATGGCTGGTTTGGTATCAATAATGGCCACACCTTGCTGTATTCTGACATGCCAAATCCACAAGTTCGTCCAGGTTACGATGAGGTTATGCCGCGGCTCAAAAAAGAACATGGCGAAGAAATGGCTGAGTGGATGATGCACAAATTGCGCAATCTAAATATCTATCCCAGTTTGTTATTCATGGATCAAATAAGTTCACAGCTAAGGGTCGTGAGACCAGTTTCTTGGAACAAGACAGAAGTGCATAGCTTTTGCATAGGTGTTAAAAACGAATCTCCTAAAGCCCGTGAAAGCCGTATTCGCCAATTTGAAGATTTTTTTAATGTTTCGGGTATGGGTACGCCAGATGATTTGGTTGAGTTCAGAGAAGCTCAAAAAGGCTTTGAAGGCCGCATGGCAAAATGGAATGATTTTTCCCGTGGTGCCGAGACTTGGATCGAAGGTGAAACCAAACAGGCAAAATTCTTACACGCATCGCCTGTTATTACTGGTGTAGAAATGACTCAGGAAGGCCACTATATCAATCAATATAATGCCTGGAAAAGATACCTGATCGATGGATTGAACGCCAAAATTGAATTGGAAAGTAATTAGGATAAGGCCATGTCTGTAGAATCTATACGACAATTTTTATACAAAAAAAGCCTGTTATGTGACCAAAAGAAATGGGACGAATATATCGAGCTTTTTGATGAGAATTCAGAGTTTCATATCCCGCAGTGGGAATCGGAGTTAGAGCATACAACAGACCCAAAGGCACAAATGTCATTATTGTACTACTCGGATAGATCTGGTTTGGAAGATAGGGTTTTTCGGATTCGTACCGATAAATCAGCAGCCTGCAAGCCACTTCCACGCACTATGCACGAAATTACCAATGTCATAGCTGAGCAGGATGAACATGGTAACTATAAAGTCACTAATAATTGGGTGACACATTATCATCGCTTTGAAGTGTCTGATTATTTTTATGGTCGCTCTGAATATACCTTGAAGCCAGTAGATGATGACTGGAAGATATTGCGAAAGTTCTCAGTATTGCTTAATGACAAGGTCAATCATGTTTTAGATTTTTATCATGTCTAACACTCTTTTTTATATTGAATGGTTAATAACTTTTTAGTGGTATTTCTTAATGTCCTACAAAGCAGCTCTAAATTTTTCTGATGGGGTGACCAGATTTGTCGATGTAAATACAGGTGAAGTCTTGCTTGATGCTGCTTTAAGGCAGGGTATAAAACTTCCTATGGATTGTCGTGAAGGGGTTTGTTCTACCTGCAAAGGAATCTGTATTTCAGGCGAGTATGCACAGGATTATGTTGATGAAGATGCCTTAACTGAGAGTGATTTGGCGGGGGGGGCTGTATTAACTTGTCAAATGAAGCTGTCATCTAACTCCGCTATCGATTTTGATTGTAGCTCTAAAGTTTGCAACTTTTCTGGGCCTGAAATTATAAATGCGATCGTTGATTCAGTGGTTCTGATATCTGATACGACCGCTATGTTAAAACTTGATGCTTCTGACGAAAATAAAATGATTGATTTTTTGCCTGGTCAATATGCCAATCTACGTATTCCAGGTACAGATCAGTGGCGTTCATATTCTTTTGCTCATAATCCTAATGAAAAAAATAAATTACAGTTTTTGATACGCCGTTTACCAAGCGGTGTGATGAGTGACTATTTAGGTCAGCGAGCAGCGCCCGGTGACAAGATAGAACTTAAAGCGCCAATGGGTTCTTTTTATCTACGTCAGACTAAGCGTCCTCTACTGTTTGTCGCCGGAGGAACCGGGTTATCAGCTTTTCTAGGAATATTAGACGACATGATGCTGGCACCTGAAGCATTTCCAAAAGCCACATTGATTTATGGCGTTACTCACGAAAATGACCTTTGCGAAATTGAATATTTGTTTCATTTGCAGAATGAAATGGAAGGTTTTTCATTTAAAACGGTGGTACTGAAACCTACAGCTCGCTGGACCGGTAATAAAGGTCTGGTCACCGATATTATTGATGAGAAAGATGTTAATGCCGGTGATGTTGATGTTTATTTGTGCGGCCCGCCGCCTATGGTAGATGCCGTTGATGAGTGGTTTCAAGGGCGCGGTCTAGAGGGATATACCCTCAGGTATGAAAAGTTTTCAGCCAGTTAGTCACTAACTATGTTTATAACTTCTACATAGCTCCTCTTGTAGCGTCGGGGCTCTTAATTAAAATTATTTGATGAATTTGTTGTTAAGAATGATGGGAAAAATTATGTCTGAACGAGTTAAAGAGGTTGTTGATGCAATTATTTCTAGTATCAGAGCGACCATGATTGAAAAACAAGTTACGGTCAAAGAATATCGTGCCGGTATTCTTTATCTTCACGAGTTGGGCCTGAAAGGGGAAATCCCCCTGCTAAGTGATGTTTATTTCAATTCCACCGCAGTAGAAAATGAAAACCGTATTTATAAAGGGACTCGCTCTGATCTGGAAGGTCCTTATTATCTTGCAGACTCACCATTTATTACTGATGAAATCAAAACCCTGGATGATGTCGAAGGTGAAGCTATGATCATTCGCGGTGCCATTACCTCTGTAGATGGCGAGCCGATTGCTAATGCTGAGTTAGATATTTGGCATTCTACGCCAGATGGTCGTTATAGCGGCATTCATGACGGCGTTCCACAAGATTGTTATCGTGGTCGTGTTATCACCAATGATGAAGGTAGATATAGCGTTAAATCAACGACTCCCATTCCTTATGAGATTCCCAGTCAGGGCATGACTGGTCAATTATTGCAAATGCTAGGCAATCACACTTGGAGGCCCGCTCATATACATATAAAGACTAAGAAAAAAGGCTTTCATGAGTTAACCACGCAAGCCTATTTTGAGGGGGGGGATTGGACAGAGAATGATTGCTGCTCGGGTGTTTGCAATAGTGGCGTCAACATTATTGCTGAAAAACACGAAGATGGGGTACGTATTATGGATATTGATCTTGTTTTAGACAAAGAAGTCATTTAGGGAAAAATAAGATGTGTCACGGTCAAGCCAATAAATATTTCCCTGAAGAGGATGTACGAGGCGAATTTAACAATGGTTTAGAGGGCTTGTTGTTTGGGGATGAGAACACCCAAAAACGTATTGCAATTTTGCCCGATATCTATGGTGTCAGTCCTTTTTATAAAGGCTTTTCAACTTTTGTGGCTTCCAAAGGTGCAAGGGTGTTTTTGGTAAATACTTTTGCCGATTTCGGCGAACTGCCTGAGGTGACACGTGAAGCTGCCTTCGCTCGCCGTGATAAAGTAGCGGATAAAGCCTTTGTTGATAAATTTGAAGCTTTTTGTGAAGAGCAGTCTATTGATGGCGTAATTGGTTTCTGCCTGGGTGGGTATTATATTTTCGAGCTGGCTCGCCGTAATGTTAGTCAGGATCTAGTTGGTTTTTATGGTTTTCCTCAAGGTATGAAAAACTTTGACCCATTGCCAGTGCCTTTTGATTACTTGGAAACAGTATCTAAACATCACGTTAGCTTAATGCCAGCCAATGATCATGTCGTCGGTCATGAAAATATTCAAAAACTGGCGAATGTTAGTAAGCGCAACGCTGCGGTGGATGTGCGCATTTATCAAGATTCAGCACATAGTTTTCTTGCAGACCTAGATGGTAATGATGTGAGTTTAAAGCAAAATGCCGAAGATTCACTGAGTGTCTGTTTGCAAGCTTTGGGTTTGTCAGTAAATTGTTTTGTGAAGAATTTATGAGCGATAGTTTTATTTATAATGGTTTACCAACCAGAGTCATATTTGGCAGCGGTATTATTGATCAAGTTGCTGCTGAGGCCGAGTATCTTGGTATTACTAAGGCCTTGGTTATTTCAACCCCGCATCAGGTAGGTTTGGCGGAAAAGGTGGCAAAACTTTTAGGTGATAAGTCTGCGGATGTCTTTGCAGGTGCCGCTATGCATACGCCGGTAGATGTAACAGAGAAAGCGTTATCCATTTGTGAAGCGCTAGCCGTAGATGGCCTTGTGTCCGTTGGTGGTGGTTCAACGACTGGTTTGGGTAAAGCTTTGGCTTATCGAAAGGATTACCCCCAGTTGGTATTGCCAACTAGCTATGCTGGTTCAGAAATGACGAATATTCTTGGGCAAACTAAGCAAGGGCTAAAAACCACCGTAAGAGATGCCTCTATACAACCAGAGACAGTACTCTACGATGTTGATTTAACCTTGACCATGCCGGCATTATTCAGCGGTACTAGCGGCATCAATGCGATTGCTCATGCGGTAGAGGCCTTATACGCCGTTGATGGTAACCCGATAATTTCTTTGATAGCTGAAGAGGGTATTCGCTCTCTCTACAAAGCATTGCCGATCCTGGCAAAACACAGTACTGACCTTGAGGCCCGCAAAGAGGCATTATATGGGGCTTGGTTATGCGGAATTTGTTTAGGTTCAGTAGGTGTTGCAATACATCATAAGCTTTGTCATGCGCTTGGTGGGGCATTTGATTTACCTCATGCCAAAACCCACACGGTTGTTTTACCTCATGCTTTAGCCTACAACGCACCAGCTGTTCCAGATGCGATGAAGCGCCTATGTAGGGCAATGGATACTGATAACCCAGTTGCGGCCTTATTTGATTTAGCCAGAGTCATTGGTGCCCCACACTCTTTAGAAGCCTTAGGTATGCCAGAAGATGGTATCGATAAAGCCGTGGAAATTACCTTCAAAAACCCTTATTGGAACCCAAAAGAGCTGGATCGAGAAGCTATAAAGTCCACGATTCACAGTGCCTGGAAAGGTATTAGGCCTGAGCTACAGGACGTTGTCGATGAGTAATCGTAGTGCTTATATTTGTGACAATGTTCGTACGCCTATTGGCCGATATGGCGGTGCTCTGGCTCAGGTCAGAGCTGACGATCTTGCCGCGCATCCAATAAAAACATTACTACAGCGCAACACAGGTCTTAACCCTTCTAATATAGATGAAGTTATTTTGGGGTGTGCCAATCAGGCCGGTGAAGACAATCGAAACGTTGCCAGAATGGCTACCTTATTGGCGGGGGCGCCTGACAGCATTCCTGGCATGACGGTTAATCGTCTGTGTGGATCAGGTATGGATGCAGTGGGCATCGCTGCCAGAGCGATTAAAACAGGGGAACTGGATTTGGTTATTGCCGGTGGCGTTGAATCAATGTCACGGGCTCCCTTTGTAATGCCAAAAGCGCCCGCAGCTTTCACCCGTGAAAATGTCGTCTATGACACCACAATTGGCTGGCGCTTTATCAATACCCAATTCCAGTCAATTTATGGCATCGACTCCATGCCGGAAACTGCCGAAAATGTTGCGGCCGGTTTTGCTATTTCTCGTCTGGATCAAGATAAGTTCGCGTTGAGATCCCAACAAAAAGCCCAAGCATCAATTGATGTAGGTCGATTGGCAATGGAGATAGAGCCCATCTCCATTCCTCAGAGTAAGGGCGAGCCAATTATTGTTGCTAGAGATGAACACCCAAGGGCAACGACCTTGGAAAAGCTGCAATCACTACGTACGCCATTTAAAGCCAGTGGTACTGTCACTGCAGGTAATGCATCAGGGGTAAATGATGGTGCTTGCGCCATGCTGGTTGCTTCAAAAACGGCTGCCGAAGCCAATCAACTTACGCCTATGGCTAAAGTGGTGACCATGGCCACTAGTGGTTTAGAGCCTCGGATCATGGGTTTTGGCCCCTATCAAGCTTCGATAAAAGCACTCAAGCAAGCTGGCTTAACAGCAAATGATTTAAATATCATCGAACTTAATGAGGCATTTGCTAGCCAAGGTTTAGCTGTGCTCAGAGCTTTAGGGATAGACGACGACGATGCCCGAGTAAACCCTAATGGCGGTGCCATCGCATTAGGTCATCCTTTAGGCATGAGTGGTGCCCGTATCGTTATGTCGGCCGCGCGTGAATTGCAACTCAGCGGTGGACGATATGCGCTTTGCACTATGTGTGTGGGTGTAGGGCAAGGTATAGCAATTATTTTGGAAGCAGCATGAAGCAAGTAGCCCTAATATCCGCAGAAGAAGCGGCAGCAAAAGTACAAGTTGGAGATACTTTATTGGTGGGTGGTTTTGGTATGACAGGCAACCCTGTTCAGTTGGTACATGCTTTAGCAGAATCCCCAGAAACCAACCAGCTAACCTACGTGGGAAATAATGTTGGTGAGATAGGTTTAGGTGGTGGACGTTTGTTGCGTAACGGACAATTAAAAAAAGCGATAGGTTCATTTTTCACTAGCAACCGTGAGGCGGTGGTTGCTGCCCAGAAAGGAGAAATTGAAACGGAGTTATTACCTCAGGGAACTTTGGCCGAGGCGATACGTGCCGGTGGTGCGGGGATCGGTGGTTTCTTTACACCAACCAGTGCAGGAACCTTATTAGCACAAGGTCGCGAGAGCAAAACCTTAAAGGGTAAAGAGCAGATTTTCCAAGAGTCGATTATTGGTGATGTTGCCTTTATTAGGGCGTGGAAGGCGGACACCGCTGGTAACTTGCAATATCGATTAACAGAAAGAAACTTCAATCCTCTCATGGCAACGGCCGCAAAAGTGGTTATTGCTGAGGTGCAAGAAATTGTCGCTGAGGGGGAACTGGATCCCGATCAAATTCATACCCCAGGTTGTTTTGTTGATTATCTGGTTAACATACCCCTTTCGGAAGAGGCTCTAGGATCTTCGGCCAATGTTGCCAATAGCGACAAGCTGGTTAGCGAAGAACGAATGAATATGGCTAGGGCTGCTTTGGCAGAATTAAAAAGCGGTGACCTTGTGAATTTGGGCATTGGCATTCCAACGCTTGTCGCCGATCTGATCACCCCTGATCATGGCATCATTTTGCACAGTGAAAACGGTATGGTGGGTGTTGGGCCTGAACCCAAATCTGGTGGTGCGATGGATTACCCAGTTAATGCTGGAAAAATTCCCGTCACTGCATTACCTGGAAGCAGTTATTTTGATTCAGCTGATTCTTTCGGCATGATCCGCGGCTCCCATGTGGACGCGGCCATCATGGGTGGCCTGCAAGTGGATGCGCAAGGTAATCTGGCTAACTGGGCAGTGCCTGGCAAACCACTACTGGGGGTTGGTGGGGCAATGGATTTGGCCAATGGTGCCCGTCGTTTGATCGTAACGATGACCCATACCGATAAAGAAGGTAATTCAAAGTTGGTCGAGCGCTGTAACCTTCCTGTTACCGCAATTGATTCAGTCTCGGTCATTATTACTGATCTGGCAGTATTTCATCGCAGTGAAGGCAAGTGGTGTTTAACCTCTCTAATGCCGGGGGTTTCTTTAGATGAGGTGTTAGAAAATACAGAAATGGCATTTGAAGTAGCGCTGAAGCCCTAACCGGCATTCTTGGCATCGCAGGATTGGATAAAAATGGCAATGAGAGAAGATATAGAACGAGGGATTAATATTCAGGATGTTCTAGATATAGATCTTTCAGATCTCGACAGAATAATTCCAAAATATAAAAACCTATCTGCTGCATTTGAATTTGGAGAAGTGTGGAGTAATAGTGCTTTATGCGATTTGGATTCAAGTATTGTTGTGCTTACTTGTCTAATGATGCATCGCAATGAGAGTCGCCTTGAATGGGCAATTAAAACTGCTATTAAAGTCGGTCATTCGCCCAGAGCCATTATCGAAATATTTCTTCAAGCGGGCATTTATGCGGGTTTTCCTGCTGCAGAATCAGCGGCTGAATTGGCGAATACAATATTTACCCGTCAGGGATTAGAAGTTGACCCGACCTCTTTGCCTGAAGAAGATATGGTTACGCTAAAAACTGAAGCTGAGTTGATGAAGCAGCGCTTACACGGGGGCCGGAGTGAAAAAGACTATGCTGCCCCTGATAAGTTGTTGACAAGTAAACTGTATTCTTTGGTCGCACAGTTTGCCTACGGAGAAATCTGGCGTCGCCCTGGTTTGGAGTTGCGATATAGGTTAATTACAGCGATGGTGGCGTTTATAATTTTGGATGAAAAATTAAGCTTCTATAGTAAATTCTCGGCCTCAGCTTTGAATAATGGTTTTAGTATGGATGAGGTTGCTGCGGTAGCTATGCAGACGGCACCTTACACAGGTGTACCCAGAGCTTTAAAGGCCTTGTCAGTTTTGGAAGATTTAGCTTAGTTTTACCTCCCATTTGAGGTGTACAGTTATGAATCTAAGAAGTATCGATCTTAATTTGCTGCCTGTGTTTGATGCAGTAATTTCTGAGCAAAACTTATCCCGGGCTGCGGATAAAGTCTGTATGAGTCAGCCTGCAATTAGTAATGCAGTTAAACGTCTCAGGCTTACTTTGGATGATGAACTCTTTGTGAGTACAGGTCGAGGAGTAAGGCCAACGCCTAAAGCCCTAGAGCTTAGAGAGCCAATACGCCAAGCTCTTGAAATTATTACCTCTGCATTCGATCAGAATCAACCCTTCGACTTTTTGTCTAGTAACAGGCAGTTTGTTATAGCCTCTACCGATTACGGTGGTTTAATAATACTCCCTGAAATACTTAGCGAAATAAATTCTATCAATAGTTCGGTCACCGTAAATACTGCTCCCAACGAAGACGAAACATTAATGGATGATTTTCAGTTTGGGAAGATTGATTTTGCCGTTGAGTTAAATCCTAACCTTGATAGCAAAGTTATCTCAAAAGAATTGTTCCAAGAGCACGCGGTATGTATCGCAAGAAAGGGGCATCCTAAAATAGATGATGCGTTAACTGTGGATGATTACTGTCAGTTGGAACATGTTTGTACAACCTCGAATAAAAAGCAAACCGCATTTTTTGAAAACCACCTTAGACAACATGGGGTTGTAAGAAATCTTAGATATAGCGTACCTAACTATTTCAATGTGCCTGAAGTGGTATGTTCGACTGAGGCTCTTGCTACTGTACCATCACGTTTGGCTAACAAATTTTCTGAAATGTATGAGCTGGATGTTTACTCGTTGCCATTCCCTACCTTTAAAACATCTATTTACTTATCATGGCATTCAAACAGGAATGCTGATACAGGGTCGCAGTGGCTAAAGAACTTGATTATGGATAATTTTTACGAAGGTGGTCCCTCAAACGGCCGTAATTAATGGTAGTGATGGGTTTATAGATGTTTAGCATTAAAGAAGTAGTGTCAACGCCAGAGTGACTATTACACCAAACCTATGTCTATACCGACGAGAGTAAAGAATATCACTCAACTCTGCTCATTTGTGGCATCACTGACTAAAAGTGGTCAACCAATGCCCCAATCGGAATGTTGCCTTTTACTGACCGCCTTCCATTTCCTTTCTATTGGAAGGGTGTTCATTTCGTTTCGGTTCAAAAACAAACCCAATCAGTCCGTCAACTCACGCCACCACCATCAAAGAATGCTCGCAAAAAACATTATCGTAAACTCAAGAATACGATCATGACCCCTCAAAATTGGAAACAACACGTCAGTCGCAATCGCGGTCTGAAGTACGCAAAATCTTCACTGTTTTCTTCATGATGCGTCTCTATATCGGTTGATTTAAAGCGCGCTTCCCACGCTCCGTTTCATGACTACCCAGGACAACGTAACCCTGCCTTCCTGCTTCTCAGGCAAGGAGGCGATAGGGCTCGCTCCCTTTTTTCCCTCATGACCACGCACTTGCTCATTTTATCATTCAATAAGGATATTTATTATGAAAACACGCACCCAGCGCACGCTCATTATCGGGCTTGGCGTTGCTGTCTCGACACTTCTTATCACCCAGCCCGCTCTGGCTGCCGATATCTTCGCGTCAGGTAAACAAGCCATGAAAGATACAGCGGGCAAAGGCTCAGCGGTTGAAACGGCCATGCTAGGGACTGGGCTTGTGGGGGCGGTCGTCACCGGGCTGATGAGTCGTAACTGGTTTGCGGCCGTTGGTGGGTTCATTGGTGGCTCAGTCTTGTGGAATGTTGGAGCGCCACTCGTCGGCTTAGGCTAAGGAGTCACAATGGAAGACCCTCATCAGTTTTTCTCTATCCCAAAACACATGAACAAAGGTCGCCGCTGGCTCGGATTCCCGGTTGACGAGCTCGTGCCTGCCCTCTGCATTTTTGGCCTCTCATTCTGGCTTAAACACGAAATGATTGGCCTGACGTTATCGTTGGCTTGGTTTGGGGGATTGCGTTACATCAAATCGCAATACGGTGACAATATCGTTACCCTGTCACTCTACTGGTGGGGCGCTTCTTTTGTCAGCCCCGCCCTCTTTAATCGTACCCCCTCAGCCTGTCGTCGCTATTGGATTTTCTAAGGAGCCCCTTCATCATGGATCCGTTTGTTAAACGGGATAAGCTGGCCGTCAAAAGCCTCCT
>NZ_JBFRVM010000173.1:0-27953 GCF_041475145.1 Vibrio sp. 10N.222.49.A3 | reverse complement strand
TTAAACGATCGGCATTACATTATATTCCGTGGGGTTTTGGTGAATTTGCTCATATTTTCTGCTAGACTCGCCATCCAATTTTTCTCATATAGAAGATGCAGCCATGCCTTGGATTCAAATCAAGCTTAATGCTACCAATGAAAATGCCGAACAAATCGGCGACATGTTAATGGAAGAGACTGGTGCTCTTTCTGTAACTTTCCTGGATGCACAAGATACCCCTGTATTTGAGCCTCTGCCGGGCGAAACTCGCCTTTGGGGTGATACTGACATTCTCGCGCTTTACGACGCTGAGACTGACACTGGTGTCGTTCTAGCGCAGATTAAAGCAAGCAACATGTTCCCTGCAGACTTTGCTCACAAAGTAGAGCAAATTGAAGACAAGGATTGGGAACGTGAATGGATGGACAACTTCCACCCAATGAAGTTTGGTGAGCGTTTATGGATCTGCCCTAGCTGGCGCGATATCCCTGAACCTGACGCTGTAAACGTAATGCTGGATCCCGGTCTTGCATTCGGTACCGGTACTCACCCAACAACAGCATTGTGTCTTGAGTGGCTTGAAGGCCTAGACCTGACAGGTAAAACCGTGATCGATTTCGGTTGTGGTTCTGGCATTCTTGCGATCGCTGCGATCAAACTTGGCGCGGCAAAAGTTGTCGGGATCGACATTGATCCTCAAGCTCTGCTTGCATCAAAAGACAATGCACAACGCAATGGTGTTGCTGAGCAACTAGAGGTGTTCTTGCCACAAGATCAACCGGAAGGTTTGCTCGCTGACGTTGTTGTTGCCAACATTCTTGCCGGTCCATTACGCGACCTTTCTGGCATCATTAAAGGTCTAGTAAAGCCAAATGGTGTACTAGCAATGTCGGGTGTTTTAGATACACAAGCGGAAGATGTTGCAACTTATTATCGTGATGAGCTTCACATTAATCCGATCATTGAACAACAAGAATGGTGTCGAATCTCTGGTCGCAAGCAAGGCTAGGTAAGACTTTGGGCGCTAATTGACTGAAATTTAAACGAATTACGAAAACAAATTGTAAATGCTCAAATATTAGTCTTTTCACGCAGCGAAAAAATGCGTAAAATGCGCGCCCTTGCTGGTACAGAACTGTGATGACATTTTTGAAAATCGGAAATTATCAACTTAAGAACAATCTAATCGTCGCTCCTATGGCTGGCGTAACGGATAGACCATTCCGTGAGTTGTGTCTTCGTTACGGTGCGGGGATGGCAGTCAGTGAAATGATGTCCTCCAATCCGAAAGTTTGGAAAACGTCAAAATCTCAGCAGCGTATGGTACATGAAGGCGAATCGGGCATTCGTTCAGTACAAATCGCTGGTGCAGATCCACAGCTTATGGCCGAGGCTGCTCAATTCAATGTTGCTAACGGTGCGCAAATCATCGATATCAATATGGGTTGCCCAGCCAAAAAAGTGAATAAGAAGCTTGCGGGCTCAGCCCTACTTCAGCATCCAGAACTCATTGAAGATATTCTGAAGGCTGTGGTAAATGCTGTCGACGTTCCAGTAACGTTGAAAACGCGCACAGGCTGGGATACAGACAATAGAAACTGTGTCCAGATCGCGAAAATAGCCGAAGACTGCGGCATACAAGCTCTTGCCCTTCACGGGAGAACTCGCGCTTGTATGTACAAAGGTGAGGCAGAATACAAACACATTAAAGCAGCGAAACAAGCAGTATCTATTCCGGTTATCGCTAACGGTGATATCGATAGTCCGGAAAAAGCGAAGTTTGTGCTGGAGTACACCGGCGCTGATGCTTTAATGATAGGTCGACCTGCCCAAGGACGTCCTTGGATTTTTAACGAAATCCTACACTATTTGGAAAACGGCACCACGATGGACCCACTCCCGATTTCGGAAGTGAAAGACATCATGCTTGGTCATGTGCTCGCTCTACATGAATTTTATGGAGAGTTTTTAGGCCCTCGCATCGCTCGTAAGCATGTGGGTTGGTATCTAAAAGAGCATGAACAAGCGAGTGAGTTTCGCCGTACCTTCAACGCATTCGAAGCAGGTGATCTGCAGCTTGAAGCGCTAGAAGGTTTTTTTGATAACGTTGCACCATAATTACGAGAAGAGCTAGACCGAATATGTTCGAACAAAATCTGACTTCAGAAGCATTGACAGTAACTACAGTTACATCACAAGACCAAATCACGCAGAAGCCACTACGTGACTCAGTTAAAGCATCATTGAAAAATTACCTTGCTCAATTAAACGGTCAAGAAGTCAGCGAGTTATACGAATTAGTATTAGCTGAAGTTGAACAGCCACTACTAGACACTATCATGCAGTACACTCGCGGTAACCAAACTCGCGCAGCAACCATGATGGGTATTAACCGCGGTACTCTTCGCAAGAAACTTAAAAAATACGGCATGAACTAATCGTTCTTTCGTAATTTATTGAATTAGAAGCCGAGCTATTTATTGAACTCGGCTTTTTTTTGTTTATATGGCAACAAGCGAACAATTATCAATCAATTAATGAGATGTAACGATTGATAACGTAATCACTACCGATATAATGACCCATTAATCTAATCGTCTGGAAGCTACATGCTTGATATGAAAAGGGAAGAATGGCTTAGCACACTGATCCGTGAACTGCCTGATCGTCATCTTCTGTTGGATACATCCGGACGTATTGTTGAAAACTTTGACAATCCAAATCACCACACAGTTTCAGAACTGTTGCCTCCCGCGGTTGAAAAGCAGCTGTTAGAGGCGGCAAAGCAAGCTTATTCCAGTCGCGAAATTCAATACATTCAATACTCTCTTGCGCCCTGTCAGCAACTTCAGCTTTCTATTGAACAACTTTTCGCTCAAGGGGAAGAATCTGCAGAATCAGACGATCGATATTTTGAATCGACATTAAAGCCATTGTATCTCTCGCCAGAAAAGCAATACGTGCTGTGGCAAGAGCGAGATATTACTAAAGCACAGCAACGTGAAGCTGAGCTGATAGAACTCGCTGAAATCGATGAGCTAACTGGGATTTTAAATAGACGTGCCTTTTTACTTGGGTTGGAAAAAGAGTTCAGTCAATCGCCTAAGCAAAGCTTAACGTGTTTGATGATAGACATAGACCACTTCAAAGAGATCAATGATCAAGTTGGCCACCTTTCTGGTGATGAGGTAATCGTTCAAGTCGCGAGTTTATGCCAACAGTCAATAGACTGCGATGATTATCTAGGTCGCTTGGGTGGCGAAGAATTCGGTGTCATTCTCACACACACCAGTGCCATTGAAGCTTATTACGTTGCGGAGACGATTCGTAAAACGATTGAATCAACGCCGTGTACCGTAGACGGCCACATCATCTACCCAACAGTCAGCATCGGTGTTGCTGAATACACACCACACCTTAAAACCATAAAAGAACTATTGGCTCAAACTGATAGAGCCATGTACTCTTCAAAGCAGACTGGTCGCAACCAAGTCACGCTTTACCATAATAACCTACCTACTTTAAAAATTGACGCTCAACTAAGAGCCAAAATACTGCAAGCTTCCTAGGGTTATTAACCGTAGTAAGCCTCTCTCCCTAACGGGGACCTTCTCAGCTATTTACCATCAGCAGCACAGCATGAGCTTTGTTTATCTTCGCTCGCCAAAGCACCTAAGATAGAACAATGGCTCGCATCGTCATCTACATGACCGCAGCAAGCATCATTAATCTTCTTTAATGCCGTGCGTATTCTGCCAAGTTCACTGATTTTTTCATCAATAAGTTTCAGCTTTGCCGTTGTGATGGCTTTCACTTCCGAGCAACTGTGCTGCGTTGCTTCCAAGCGAATCTCGAGCAATTCCTTAATTTCATCTAAACTCAGCCCTAACGCTTTAGATTTAAGAATAAAGGTCACCTGTTTCTGATTGTTTTCATCATATAAGCGATATCCTGAGTCACTGCGACTGGCAGGAGCAATCAGGTTACTTTTTTCATAAAACCGCAAGGTATCGGCTGTCACACCGCATCTTTTCGCTAATTCACCGATCTGAAACATGTTTTTTCCTACTGTTCCGTCCATTCCACAATTAACCTTATCGTTACTTTTCAGGCTGAAATGGCACTTTTCATAATTAATTTTGAGATGCCAAACGATTGCGCGAGCTTTTTTGTAATAAATTAGTTAGAATCTGCGCCATCAAATTTGGAGTTGGTTATCTTATTGCTTAATCATAAGACAAACCCAAAAGGTCTTTACCAAAACTGGCCAATATTTTATCTCTTACTGGTATCTAAGATAATCCACGCTAAGAAGATAGAAACAAGTTCTTTTTTGGCAAATATCTTTATTTTAACCCCATGAATTTGAGGAAGATGGAAGCATGAATAACGCTCGTCCAATTCGCCGCGCTCTAATCAGCGTATCAGACAAAACTGGTATCGTTGAATTTGCACAAGCTCTTGCTAACCGTGGTGTAGATATCCTATCTACCGGTGGCACTGCTCGCCTGCTTGCTGAAAAAGGCATCTCTGTTACAGAAGTATCTGATTACACTGGTTTCCCAGAAATGATGGATGGCCGTGTTAAGACTCTGCACCCAAAAGTTCATGGTGGCGTTCTAGGCCGTCGTGGCCAAGATGATGACGTGATGGAAACTCACGGTATCAACCCTATCGATATGGTTGTTGTAAACCTATACCCATTCGCAGAAACCGTTGCTAAAGAAGGCTGTACCCTTGCTGACGCTGTTGAGAACATCGACATCGGCGGTCCTACAATGGTTCGCTCTGCAGCGAAAAACCACAAAGACGTAACTATCGTTGTTAACGCACACGACTACGAGCGCGTTGTTGCTGAAATGGACGCGAACGAGAAATCTCTAACGCTAGATACTCGCTTCGACCTCGCTATCGCAGCATTCGAGCACACAGCTTCTTACGACGGCATGATCGCAAACTACTTCGGTACTATGGTTCCATCATACGGTGCCTCTCTACTTGATGAAGAAGGAAAGAAGGCTGATGAAGAGTCTAAGTTCCCTCGCACGTTCAACCAACAGTTCGAAAAGAAACAAGACATGCGCTACGGTGAAAACAGCCACCAGGCAGCAGCATTCTACGTTGAAGCGAATCCTGAAGAAGCGTCTGTATCTACAGCTCGTCAAATCCAAGGTAAAGCACTTTCTTACAACAACATCGCTGACACTGACGCAGCACTTGAGTGTGTGAAAGAGTTCGACCAGCCAGCATGTGTCATTGTTAAGCACGCTAACCCATGTGGTGTTGCACTAGGTGAAGACATCCTAGAAGCTTACGACCGTGCATTCAAAACAGACCCAACGTCTGCATTTGGCGGCATCATCGCTTTCAACCGTGAGCTAGACGCTGCAACAGCAACGGCTATCACTGAGCGTCAATTCGTTGAAGTTATCATTGCACCATCTGTTTCTGCGGAAGCAGTAGCAATCGTAGCGGCTAAGAAAAACCTTCGCCTGCTTGAGTGCGGTGAGTGGACAACTAAGACAACTGGTTTTGACGTGAAACGCGTTAACGGCGGTTTGCTAGTTCAAGACCGCGACCAAGGTATGGTTTCTGAAGATGACCTGAAAGTGGTTTCTAAGCGTCAGCCAACAGCTGAAGAATTGAAAGATGCTCTATTCTGCTGGAAAGTCGCGAAGTACGTTAAATCTAACGCTATCGTTTACTCGAAAGGCGACATGACTATTGGTGTAGGCGCAGGCCAAATGAGCCGCGTTTACTCTGCGAAAATCGCAGGTATCAAAGCGGCAGACGAAGGTCTACAGGTTGAAGGTTGCGTGATGGCATCAGATGCATTCTTCCCATTCCGTGACGGTATCGACGCGGCAGCAGAAGCGGGCATCAAGTGTGTTATCCAACCGGGCGGCTCTATGCGTGATGACGAAGTTATCGCAGCAGCAGACGAACACGGCATGGCGATGATCTTTACGGGCATGCGTCACTTCCGCCACTAATTTCCTCTTCGTATTTGGCACTGTGGCGTCGTTAGCTGCTTTCGCCCACCCCGGTCACATAGCGAGCTATGCTTCCGGGGATGGGCTCAATTGCTGCCTAGCCACATCACCAACTACTTTGAGCAAAACTTATAATTTTGTTTTTTAAATATTCCGATATTTGAAATACGTAGAGCAAGTCAGTGACTTTAGTTCAAGGAAAACACGCGGAGCTTATGACCATAAGTGAGCATGTTTGACACAGAAATAAAGGCTCTGAAGCAGCTATAAGGATTTTAAAACATGAATGTATTGATTATCGGTGCCGGCGGTCGTGAGCATGCACTTGGTTGGAAAGCGGCACAAAACCCAAATGTTGAAACAGTATTCATCGCTCCAGGTAACGCAGGTACTGCGCTTGAACCTAAACTTGAAAACGTAAACATCGGTGTTGAAGACATCGCTGGTTTAGTGGCGTTTGCTCAAGAAAAGAAAATCGAACTGACTATCGTGGGCCCTGAAGCACCATTGGTTATTGGTGTGGTTGATGCATTCCGCGAAGTTGGCCTACCAATCTTCGGCCCAACTCAAGCGGCAGCACAGCTTGAAGGCTCTAAAGCATTCACCAAAGACTTCCTAGCTCGTCACGATATCCCAACAGGTTACTACTCAAACTTCACTGAGATCGAGCCAGCTATCGCTTACGTTCGCGAGCAAGGTGCTCCAATCGTAGTAAAAGCTGACGGCCTTGCTGCTGGTAAAGGCGTTATCGTTGCGATGACCCTTGAAGAAGCAGAAGACGCAATCAAAGACATGTTAGCAGGCAACGCATTTGGCGAAGCAGGCAGCCGCGTGGTAATTGAAGAGTTCCTTGAAGGCGAAGAAGCAAGCTTCATCGTAATGGTTGACGGTTCTAGCGTGCTTCCTATGGCCACCAGCCAAGATCACAAACGTGTTGGCGACAAAGACACTGGCCCTAATACTGGCGGCATGGGTGCTTACTCTCCAGCTCCAGTGGTAACTCCTGAAATCCATAACCGCATCCTTGAGGAAGTTATCTACCCAACGGTACGTGGTATGGACGCAGAAGGCGCTCCTTACACTGGTTTCCTTTACGCAGGACTAATGATCGATACTGACGGCACGCCTAAGGTTATCGAATACAACTGCCGCTTTGGCGACCCTGAAACGCAACCTATCATGATGCGTATGGAGTCAGACCTTGTTGAACTTTGCCTAATGGCTATAGATGAAAAGCTAGATGAAGCAGAATCAAAGTGGGACCCACGCGCTTCTATCGGTGTTGTTCTTGCTGCTGGCGGTTACCCTGCTGACTACGCAAAAGGTGACGTTATTTCACTGCCAACCAGCGAAGTTGAAGGCCAAAAGGTTTTCCACGCGGGTACGACAAATAACGAAGCTGGCGACGTTGTGACAAACGGTGGCCGTGTACTTTGTGCAACGGCACTGGGTAATACGGTTTCTGAAGCTCAGGAGCGCGCTTACGCGTTGACGAAGCAAGTTAGCTGGAATGGTATGTTCCACCGCAATGACATCGGTTACCGTGCGATTGCGCGCGAGCAAGAACAGTAATCAATCTTGCTACTCGCTTACTTTCCAATAACAGTAAGCAAATGACAGAAAAGGCGCCTCGATAGGCGCCTTTTTTATCACTCAATTTCTCTAGGAATCTGTACCTGTACAGACAAATCAGCACTTGGCCTACAGCAAGCCAAATACCCTCAATCCTTTAGTTGATCGCTATTCTTTCAACAATGACGGCCTAACGACACAATCATGGCTGTCTTCAGCCAGCATCAGTAACTCTTCTACGCTCATCTTACCTAGTGAATCACTGCCAAGAAACGCCGCATAGCTTTCCACAGACGCCAATCGATCGATCACGAAGCTTGGCAAGGTCTGATTAAATTCAAAGCGATCAAACTCACCACCAGCACACATTTCAAAAGAACGACCATTCCAGTAACCCTGAACCAGTCTGAGCCCTTCGTCATGCTGCTTCATCGTAGTTTCTAAAACCGACTTGGCTTCTTTCTGGTAGCTTTCAAGTTGCTTAACTTGGATAGGCAAAATTTTGCTATCAATACGATACTGCTGATATACAGCTTCGCCTGACTTATTAAAACGCACATGGACACTATACGGAACCAGCTCATTAGAAGAATTACGTTGCTCACCTTCACGAATAAATTCACGAAGTATACCTTCCGACCAAGCATAGTCCGTTTGGTACCAGCCGTAATCGCCTACAGTGACGTAGTCAGCTGAAGTATGAGGTTGTGTTAGCTTGTTTGTAACCCAGTAGAAACTTGTCGCGTCGCCCATGACTTGGCCGCCGGTGTGAGTTTCAAATTGCTCTAGGTTTTTGCGAGGGCTGGTTGATGAACAGCCAATGAGAAATGTAGATAATAGTGAAACGAGAAGAAATGCTTTTTTCATAAAAACCTGTACCGAGGTGGAATACGACTACCTCGGTACAGTTTAGATTATTTCACTGAATCTTTCAGCGCTTTACCTGCAACAAATGCTGGAACATTTGCAGCAGCGATTTGGATCTCGTCACCAGTTTTTGGGTTACGACCAGTGCGAGCTGCACGGTGGTTTACTTTAAAAGTACCAAAACCAATTAGCTGAACTTGATCGCCATCTTTAAGAGCATCTGTAACACCGCCAAGAGTCGCTTCTAGAGCAGCTTTAGCTTGTGCTTTAGAAAGGTCCGCTTTTTCAGCAATAAAGTCGATTAATTGAGTCTTGTTCATTTTAGGTTTCCCTTCTTTGTATTTTTGAATTCGATTCACTCTAAAACATAAATGCCCCATCTGGCAAAGGTTTGTCGTCGATCTTTAGCTCTAATGCCGTAGTTTTAGCCATAATATGAGTAATAACTCACAATTTGTTACTGATTTTACTGAGCAAGCCCTTGTTTAAAAGGGGCTGAGAGCAAAATTAATGATGACCTAGCCACTACTTATTCTCTATAATCCACGCTGAATCGCTGCTAAAGCGTACAATTTAATTTAAGGGCAAACATGCTGCTGCTAACTATTTATGTCTCCATTGCTATTGGAGTTTCTTTCATTTGTTCTGTTTTGGAAGCTGTACTTTTGAGTATTAGTCCGAGCTACATTGCTCAACTAAAACAAAATGGGCACCCTGCAGCAGAGTCATTAGACAAACTGAAAACCGATATTGACCGCCCACTGGCGTCAATTTTAACGCTCAACACCATCGCGCACACCATCGGTGCTGCGACAGCGGGTGCACAAGCAGCAGTCGTTTTTGGTAGCCAATGGTTAGGCGTATTCTCTGCCGTATTAACTCTGGGTATTTTAGTTCTGTCTGAGATTGTTCCAAAAACCATTGGCGCGACCTACTGGCGTCAACTTGCTCCAGCATCATCAAATGTGCTTCGCTGGATGGTCTTTTTCCTAACACCATTTGTGTGGTTCTCAGAGCAAATCACCAAACGTTTAGCTCGCGGCCACCAGGCACCAAAAATGCGTGATGAGCTATCTGCAATGGCTATTTTGGCAAAAGAGAGCGGTGAATTTGCTGAAGGTGAATCAAAAATCCTGAGCAATCTGTTAGGTATTCAAGATGTGCCCGTGACTCAAGTCATGACACCACGCCCTGTTGTATTCCGCGTTGATGCAGAAATGAGTGTTAATACGTTCCTAGAACAACACAAAGACACGCCATTCTCACGCCCACTGGTTTACAGCGAGCAAACTGACAATATCATCGGTTTTGTCCACCGCTTAGAGCTGTTTAGATTGCAGCAAGCGGGTTGCGGTGAGAAGGCTCTGGGTGAAGTGATGCGCCCTATCCACGTCTTGCTAAACAACATGGGCTTAGCTAAGGCCTTTGACCAAATGATGGCAAACCGCCTGCAACTGTCTTTAGTTGTGGACGAGTACGGCACAATTCAGGGCATCATCACCCTAGAAGATATCTTTGAACACCTAGTGGGTGAAGAGATTGTCGACGAAGCAGATAAAACCACAGACATGCAAGAACTGGCGTTCCAACGCTGGGAAACGTGGAAAGAGACACACGGTGTTATCGAAAACCGCGATGAAGAGGACGAGCTAGAAGAAAAAACTCTAGCAGACAACGACACCTCAGACTCAAAGTCAGCGGATGAAAGCAAGGTTCAAAAAGAAGACAAGAAAGACGCTTAATCTAAATTTGATAGCGTCAGATACAACAAAGGCTCCCTAGGGAGCCTTTGTTTTTTATTCTATTCGCTACAACTCAACATCCGTTATAACGCAACACCAATGTTGCTCACTGGGTCTTCACGCAGTTCGTGGCGTAGGTCTTTGATCAGCTCTAAGTCACGCTCAGTCGTTTCACGTAGAGGTCGGAAAATGGCCCACTGAACGTCCCACTCTTCACATACCGCTTCGTTTTCTTTCTGGTTTTCGTTCGTCACTTCTTCAGCGCCTTGAGCAAACTCAAGCTCAGCAACCGTCTTCACCGATTGTTGACTCACTTTAATTACCGCTTCCAACATATGCTCACGATCAAGTAGACCATGGATTAATGTTGCTAAGCCTTGGCATGCATCCATTGCAGGGTAAACACCATAGAAATCAAAATCATCTGCGCTAGGGAATAGCTCTTCTACTTTCTCAAGTTGACGCTCAAAGTTCACCTTTGCCGTTTTAACGGTTAGGATTTCCCAAATGCTATCCAAAACATCACGGTAGATTCGAGCTTCCGCAAATTCTGTATTCTCACAAAACATGGCATAGTTAGGATACATACGCTCACATAGACACGCCATAAAAGTAATTTGTTGCCAAGGTTCTAACTTTTCAAGACGAACCTGCAGTGGATTCTGAAGCATAGTCACTCAATAATTGCAGAAAAAGACAGCGAAAGTGTACTTGATAAACCCTGGGGGGAAAAGGTAAGCCGATGAACAATTTTACGAATAAGCTCTATATTCTTACCGAGCATGACGATACCTATACGCAACTGATTCTAAACCAAGGGTTACCTGACCTCGAAATCACTCAAAACCCCGAATTAGCTGAGATCGTACTGGCAGCTCCTCCTTTAATAGCGGAGCGACTTAATGAGTTTAAAAATCTAGACTGGATGCAAAGTACCTATGCAGGAATCAATAAACTCACTCAGCCGGATCTGCACCAAGATTATACGCTGACCAACGTCAAAGGCATCTTCGGCCCTGCGATTGCTGAATACGTGTTGGGTTACACGATCAGCCACTGTAGACACTTTCCTCACTACCACCAGCAACAAGTACAACGAAACTGGCAGCCACAGCTTTATACTAGCCTAACTGACAAAACCATGGTGATTTTAGGAACGGGGTCAATTGGCAGTCATTTAGCTAAAACCGCTGCTGCTTTTGGTATTCACACCATAGGTGTCAACCGGACAGGTATCCCATCAAAGCAAGAAACCTTCAAAGAAACTTTCCACATTAATGAATTAGAAGCCGCCCTCAAGCAAGCGGATATTGTAGTGAACACACTGCCATCAACGGATGAGACCTACCAACTACTGAATCAAACCACCTTAAGCTACTGCTCTAACGTATTGCTGTTTAATGTGGGTCGCGGGGAAAGCATTGACAATAAAGCGTTACTGCTTGCGATTAAGAATAAATGGGTTGAACACGCTTTCTTAGATGTCTTTGAATGCGAACCTCTTACACAAGAACACCCGTTTTGGAAGTTGCCTCAAGTAACCATCACACCACACATTGCGGCTCTGAGTGAGCCAAGACAGGTCGTGGAGATCTTCGCCAATAATTACCAACAATGGCGAGATGGTTTTACACTGAATAACACCATTGATTTTGATAAAGGCTACTGATGTTCTCATCACTGCTCACTGAGATACGACAATGCACCGCTTGTGATCCTCATTTATCACACGGTGCAAATCCAGTGATACAGGCACACCCAAACGCACGCTTGCTGATCATAGGCCAAGCACCCGGTATCAAAGTTCATGAATCATCTATCCCTTGGAACGACGCCAGTGGCGAGCGATTGAGAGAATGGCTAGGAATGGATAGCGATACGTTTTATAACGAACAAAAAGTCGCTATTGTCCCGATGGGCTTTTGCTATCCAGGAAAAGGAAAAAGTGGTGATCTACCGCCACGAAAAGAGTGCGCTGCGCTATGGCACCAAAAAGTACTGCAATCACTGCCCAACATCCAAATGACCTTGCTGATTGGTCAGTATGCGCAAAACTATTATCTAAAAGATAAAGCCACCAGCACACTCACTGAAACGGTACGTAACTGGCAGGCTTGGGCTCCAGAATTTTTGCCACTTCCCCACCCTTCTCCACGTAATAATATCTGGCTCAAGAAAAACCCATGGTTCGAAAGTGAAGTCATTCCCTATATCAGGAAGCACGTATCAGAGCATTTGACCTACCATGATCCAAATACCTAATTAGCTGCACACCAACGATGATTAAGCCGATATTGGGTTCGGATAAAAAGATAATAAAAAAGCGCTGCCGATTTCTCGACAGCGCTTTTTCTAAAAACACATACTGAATTACTTGTGGTATGGCTTAGATAGGTCGTGAACTGCGTCCACAAATACACCAGCATTTTCTGGTGGCACATCTAGGTGAATACCATGGCCAAGGTTAAATACGTGGCCAGTACCGCCGTCACCAAAACCTTCAAGGATAGTGCCGACTTCTTCACGAATACGCTCAGGTTGTGCGTAAAGTACTGATGGATCCATGTTGCCTTGTAGAGCCACTTTATCGCCAATACGTGCTTTTGCATCAGCAATATTGATTGTCCAGTCTAGGCCAACTGCATCACAGCCAGTCGCTGCGATAGATTCTAGCCACATGCCACCGTTCTTAGTGAACAGAGTAACCGGTACACGGCGACCTTCGTTTTCACGAATTAGGCCATCGACAATTTTGTGCATGTACTGCAGTGAGAACAGGTTGTAGTCACGAGGAGTCAATACACCACCCCATGTGTCGAACACCATTACCGATTGTGCACCCGCTTTAATTTGCGCGTTCAGGTATTCAATAACAGTGTCAGCCAGCTTATCTAGAAGTAAATGCAGCGTTTGTGGCTCTGCGTACATCATCTTCTTGATCTTAGTGAACGCCTTCGAGCTGCTGCCTTCAACCATGTAAGTTGCCAATGTCCAAGGGCTACCAGAGAAACCAATCAGTGGCACTTCGCCTTTCAGGTCTTTACGGATCTGACGAACGGCATTCATTACGTATTGAAGTTCACCTTCAGGATCCGGTAGGCCAATTTTTTCTACGTCAGCTTTACATGTGATAGGGCGTTCAAACTTAGGGCCTTCACCTGCTTCGAAGTACAAACCTAACCCCATCGCATCTGGGATAGTTAGGATGTCAGAGAACAAGATTGCCGCATCAAGCGGGAAACGACGTAAAGGTTGAAGTGTTACTTCTGATGCTAGTTCAGCGTTTTTGCACAAAGACATGAAATCGCCCGCTTCAGCGCGCGTTGCTTTGTACTCTGGAAGATAGCGGCCAGCTTGGCGCATCATCCATACCGGTGTGTAATCAACAGGCTGTTTTAAAAGTGCGCGTAAATAGCGATCGTTTTTTAATTCGGTCATTCCGTTAAATTCCAATTCAATCTTGTCTAGTTTTGATGGCAAGTATTCTAACACTGATTGAAGGGTAAAAGCTGTGTGCTTTGCAACCTAGATCAAGTTATTAACTTTTAAATCCATGCTTAATTTGCACCCAATTACAGGAGCATGTTAAAAATTTGTTCGCTAGCGAAAATTACAATTATAACAACTGAGTAGTCACTACTCAGCATCTCATAACGACATCTTACTTACCCCCTCCACTTGTGGAGGGTTTTTTTTTAGTGTTTGACCACCCATAGGCCAAATACTATCACAGGTAATTTAATGTTCTAGTTCTTGCTCCGCGACGCCGGCTTTCCTTATGTCATCGACTGTATTCTCAATCAATTGTCTCGCAATCGTTCCGACTGGAGCAACATCAGGTAGGCTTGTTACGTCAAACCATTGGGCATCTGACAGTTCACTGTAATCAGGTTTGAGCGTTCCACCAGCATAGTCAGCAAGAAAGGCCATCATCATACTCGATGGAAACGCCCATGGCTGGCTACCAAAGTAACGAATGTTACTCACGTCGATACCCGTTTCTTCTTTGACTTCTCGCGCCACACACTGCTCTAGGGTTTCTCCAACCTCTAGGAAGCCCGCTATTACGGTGTACATACCCGTTTTATGCCTTGGGTGCTGCGCAAGTAATATCTTGTTGTCGTTTCGTACAGCGACAATGATGCACGGGAAGATACGAGGGTAATGAAGCGTTCGGCAGTCTCCACATTGCATCGCCACCTGATTATGATTGAGATGATTACGACCGCCGCACTGAGGACAAAAACGCATACTTTGTGTCATGTGCCCATACTGGATAGCTTTGCTTGCGATCAGAAAACTTGATTCAGGCCAGTGAAGCAAATCTCTTAGGCTGACCATGCTCAGTTCAATCTCCACATCGCAATCGTTGAGCCAATACACCTTACGACCTTGATGCTGACCAATGCAGATTGCATGCTCAACACTCAGCCCTAGCTCTTCAGCAGAGCCAAAAGGAAACTGATCATCATTAACCCAAATATCACTACCAGAAACGACGCACCAATAAGCTTGATCTGTCATTTTGTTATCACTTTTTTTTAACATCCCTATGCCTCATTGCTTGCAGTTCGTTCATTTTACTGGCAATCTAATTTCATACTAGAGTTGTAGCAGAGAATATTTCAAGCTATTACTTTTAGTAGCTACCAATAAAACGGACCCTGCTTAGGCAATTACTTGATCACAAGGTTGTGATCAGATCATGAGGACATGGTCATGCTAAATAAATTCAAACAAATACAAGAACAATGGGGTGGCTCTAATGAGGTCATCGATCATTGGCTCGAAACTCGACAGTCTCTAATCGTTGAGTATTGTAAGCTAGGTGCCTTGCAGCCAGCTAGCAATGGGCAATCAAACGTTGTTGAACTCCCTTCTCCTAAAGAAATAAGCTCATTCTGCGATCATGTTGTCGATTATATCTCAGAGGGTCATTTTAAGATCTACGATATGGTCATGAAAAAATGGCAAGCAACAGGCTTTAAAACCAATGACGAGATTGATACAACTTACGCGAAGATCGTACTTACAACCGAGCCGCTTCTAGAGTTCAATGATAAGTACGTTAAAGTAAGTGCAGACGATGAGTTGCCTAACTTCGAAGGAGATATGTCAAAAGTAGGTGAACTACTCGAAGTACGTTTTGAAGTAGAAGATAATCTTATCCAGCTTATTGCAGACAGTTTAGCGATTCCACCAGGCGCTTAGTTAGCTGAATCCTTAATAAGCTTGCCTCTGTGCAAGCTTTTTGTTTTGTCTGTAAGGTTATCCAAACTACCCAGAACCTTTCAGACAGAGCTTACTCGCTCGCCCTGACCTTTAGCCATAAGCATATGGTTACAGCCCTAATCAGCCTAATCATCTCTACCCTTTATCTTACTGGCCTCAAAGAGCACTCTTCAGGACATAAATCCAACCCCACCAGCTAGATAATCACACCTATCACTTTATAAGTCATAGCTAAATACCAATACGACAGATACAAAAAAGGCACCCGAAGGTGCCTTTTTTCTTATCTCTTAGAGACTACTCGTAGAGCTTACTCTTCTGAAGAGAAACCAGCGTTTAGAAGTGCTGCTAGATTGTCAGTAGCTTGCTCAGCTGAAGGACCTTCTTGCTCTTCTTCGCGTTGCTTTTGACGCTCTTGGTGGTATGCGAAACCAGTACCAGCTGGGATCAGACGACCAACAATTACGTTCTCTTTCAGGCCGCGAAGGTCATCACGCTTACCAGAAACCGCAGCTTCTGTTAGTACGCGAGTCGTTTCTTGGAACGATGCAGCTGAGATGAATGACTCAGTTGCAAGAGATGCTTTAGTAATACCTAGTAGATCACGTTCGAAACGCACTAGTTCTTTACCTTCAGCTTCTAGCTTACGGTTAGCAATCTTAACATTGTGGTACTCAACTTGTTCGCCAGGTAGGAACGGAGAGTCACCAGAATGTGTGATTGTACACTTACGTAGCATTTGACGAACGATAGTCTCGATGTGCTTATCGTTAATCTTTACGCCTTGTAAGCGGTAAACTTCTTGAACTTCGTTCGCGATGTACTGAGTCACTGCGTGGATACCACGTAGACGCAGGATATCGTGTGGAGTTTCAGGACCGTCGGCGATTACATCACCACGTTCAATCTTCTCACCTTCGAACACGTTCAATTGACGGTGCTTAGGAATCATCTCTTCGTAAGCGTCACCGCCTTCACGAGTGATTACTAGACGACGCTTACCTTTCGTTTCTTTACCGAAAGACACAGTACCTGTGTGCTCAGCAAGGATCGCAGGCTCTTTAGGCTTACGAGCTTCGAATAGGTCAGCTACGCGTGGTAGACCACCGGTGATATCTTTGTTTCCGCTCGATTTTTGAGGGATACGAGATAGTGTGTCACCAATGCCAACTTCAGCGCCATCTTCGATGTTTACAATCGCTTTGCCAGGTAGGAAGTAGTGAGCTGGCATATCAGTACCAGGAATCATTACGTCGTTACCTTGCTCATCAACAAGTTTGATAGCTGGACGCATATCTTTACCTGCTGCTGGGCGAGCTGCTGCGTCTGTTACTTCACTTGAAGAAAGACCAGTTAGATCGTCAGTTTGACGAGAAACTGTAATACCATCGATCATATCTACGAATTGGATACGACCTGCCACTTCAGTGATGATTGGCATGGTATGCGCTTCCCAGTTAGCTACAACTTCACCAGCAGTAACTGCTGCGTTGTCGCCTTTGGTTAGCATAGAACCGTAAGGAAGTTTGTGCTTCTCTTTAGTACGGCCGAATTCATCAATAATCGTCATCTCAGATGCACGAGAAGTGATAACCAGTTTCTTATCTTTGTTAACTACGAACTTAGCATTGTGAAGTTTCACAGTACCAGTTGTCTTAGCTTGGATGCTGTTCTCTGCTGCTGCAGTAGATGCCGCACCACCGATGTGGAACGTACGCATTGTAAGCTGTGTACCCGGTTCACCGATAGATTGTGCAGCGATAACACCAACTGCTTCACCTTGGTTCACTAGGTGACCACGTGCTAGGTCACGACCGTAACACTGTGCACAACAACCGAAGTCTGCATCACAGGTAACAACAGAGCGCACTTTCATGCTATCTACTGAGTTGTCTTCCATGATTTGACACCACTTCTCATCAATCAGAGTATTACGTGGAATCAGTACATCTTCAGTACCAGGCTTAAGAACGTCTTCAGCTACTACACGACCTAGAGCAAGCTCAGAAAGTGCAACTTTAACGTCACCACCTTCGATGTGAGGCATCATGTCGATACCTTCATGCGTGCCACAGTCATGTTCGTGTACTACAACGTCTTGAGCAACGTCTACTAGACGACGAGTTAGGTAACCCGAGTTTGCTGTTTTCAGTGCTGTATCCGCAAGACCCTTACGAGCACCGTGCGTTGAGATAAAGTACTGAAGGACGTTTAGACCTTCTTTAAAGTTCGCTGTGATCGGCGTTTCGATGATTGAACCATCTGGACGCGCCATCAGACCACGCATACCTGCTAGCTGACGAATCTGAGCTGCAGAACCACGTGCGCCCGAGTCAGCCATCATGTAGATGCTGTTGAACGATTCTTGCTGTTCTTCTTCGCCGTCACGGTTGATAACTGTTTCAGAAGATAGGTTATCCATCATTGCTTTCGCAACGCGGTCATTCGTAGATGCCCAGATATCGATAACTTTGTTGTAACGCTCACCCGCAGTAACAAGACCTGATTGGAATTGCTCTTGGATTTCACGAACTTCTTCTTCAGCAGATTCAATTTCATCGTATTTCGCTTGAGGAACAACCATATCGTTGATACCTACAGAAACACCAGAAAGTGCCGCGTATGCGAAACCTGCGTACATGATTTGGTCAGCAAATACTACTGTATCTTTTAGACCAAGCTTACGGTAACACTCGTTAAGAAGAGTAGAGATCTGCTTCTTACCTAACTTTTGGTTAACGATGCTGTACGGTAGGCCAGCTGGAACGATCTGCCATAGCATTGCACGACCTACAGTCGTATCAACTAGGCCAGTATTCGTTGTGCTATTGCCGTCTTCATCTACTACAGTTTCAGTGATACGTACTTTAACGCGAGCGTGTAGCTCAGCAGTCTTAGTACGGTATGCCTTTTCAGCCTCTGCAGGGCCAGCAAGGTACATACCTTCACCTTTCACGTTGATCTTGTCACGTGTCATGTAGTAAAGACCCAATACAACGTCCTGAGAAGGTACGATGATTGGATCACCTGATGCTGGCGACAGAATGTTATTCGTCGACATCATTAGGGTACGAGCTTCAAGCTGTGCTTCTAGAGTTAGAGGCACGTGTACCGCCATTTGGTCACCATCGAAGTCGGCGTTGTATGCCGCACACACTAGTGGGTGAAGCTGAATCGCTTTACCTTCGATTAGTACTGGTTCAAACGCTTGGATACCTAGACGGTGAAGTGTAGGTGCACGGTTAAGCAGTACTGGGTGTTCACGGATAACTTCGTCTAGGATATCCCAAACGATCGCTTCTTCGCGCTCTACCATTTTCTTAGCAGCTTTGATTGTCGTAGCCATGCCACGAGTTTCTAGCTTGCTGTAGATGAACGGCTTAAATAGCTCAAGTGCCATCTTCTTAGGAAGACCACACTGATGTAGACGAAGGTATGGACCAACTGTGATTACAGAACGGCCAGAATAGTCTACACGTTTACCTAGAAGGTTCTGACGGAAACGACCTTGTTTACCCTTGATCATATCAGCAAGAGATTTCAGAGGACGCTTGTTAGAACCCGTGATCGCACGACCGCGACGACCGTTATCTAGAAGGGCATCAACAGACTCTTGCAGCATACGCTTTTCGTTACGTACGATGATGTCTGGAGCCGCTAGCTCTAGAAGACGCTTCAAACGGTTGTTACGGTTGATCACACGACGGTAAAGGTCGTTCAGATCAGAAGTCGCAAAACGACCGCCATCTAGTGGTACTAGAGGGCGTAGATCTGGCGGTAGCACTGGAAGTACAGTCAGGATCATCCACTCAGGCTTGTTGCCTGACGAAATGAACGCTTCAACTAGCTTCAAACGCTTAGTAACTTTCTTACGCTTAGTTTCAGAGTTAGTTGTTTCCAACTCTTCGCGCATTTCTTCCACTTCTTGATGAAGGTCCATTGTTGAAAGCAGATCTTTGATCGCTTCAGCACCCATCTTAGCAGTGAATTCGTCACCCCATTCTTCTAGACGATCCAGATACTCTTCTTCAGTAAGCATCTGAGATTTTTCTAGATCAGTCATACCCGGTTCAGTTACTACGTACATTTCGAAGTAAAGAACACGTTCGATATCACGCAGAGGGATATCCATTAGTAGACCGATACGAGACGGTAGTGATTTTAGGAACCAGATGTGAGCAACTGGTGAAGCAAGCTCGATGTGGCCCATACGGTCACGACGAACTTTAGTTTGTGTAACTTCAACGCCACACTTCTCACAGATAACACCACGGTGCTTCAGGCGCTTGTATTTGCCACAAAGACATTCGTAGTCTTTAACTGGACCAAAAATACGTGCACAGAACAGACCATCACGTTCAGGTTTGAACGTACGATAGTTAATTGTTTCTGGCTTTTTAACTTCACCAAAAGACCACGAACGGATCGTGTCTGGTGAAGATAGACCGATTTTGATTGCATCAAATTCTTCGGTCTTATGCTGTGCTTTTAGAAAGTTTAATAAGTCTTTCACGTTCAGCTCCTGTAAGGAGTTAAAGGAGCTCACCGACTAAAGTGAGCCCCCTTTACCAAGTAATCCAATCTTCTTTATAAAAAAGAGGGATTACTCTTCGTCTTCTAGCTCGATGTTGATACCTAGCGAGCGAATCTCTTTCAACAGTACGTTGAACGACTCTGGCATGCCAGGTTCCATGCTATGGTTACCATCTACGATGTTCTTGTACATCTTAGTACGGCCGTTAACGTCATCCGACTTAACTGTTAGCATTTCTTGTAGAGTATATGCAGCACCGTATGCTTCTAGTGCCCATACTTCCATCTCACCGAAACGCTGACCACCGAACTGAGCTTTACCACCAAGTGGTTGCTGAGTTACTAGGCTGTAAGAACCAGTTGAACGAGCATGCATCTTGTCATCAACCAAGTGGTTCAGTTTCAGCATGTACATGTAACCAACAGTTACAGGACGCTCAAACGAATCACCAGTACGACCATCAAACAGTTTAAGCTGACCAGATTCTGGCAGATCACCCAGTTTAAGTAGTTCTTTGATTAGAGACTCAGAAGCACCGTCGAACACAGGTGTAGCAATCGGTAGACCGCCACGTAGGTTCTTGATCAGTGTACGAACTTGATCATCAGACAGTTCAGCAATATCAACTTTCTGACGAGTATCGCCAAGATCGTAAACCTTCTGTAGGAACTCACGGAACTTATGCAGTTCTTGTTGTTCCTTAACCATTTGGTTGATCTTGTCACCGATACCTTTCGCAGCCAAACCTAAGTGAACTTCTAGGATCTGACCGATGTTCATACGCGATGGTACACCCAGCGGGTTAAGTACGATGTCTACAGGCTGACCTTTCTCATCGTATGGCATGTCTTCAACAGGGTTAATCTTAGAGATTACACCTTTGTTACCGTGACGACCGGCCATCTTATCACCAGGCTGGATACGACGTTTAACCGCTAGGTAAACTTTAACAATCTTAAGAACGCCAGGCGCTAGATCATCACCTTGAGTGATTTTACGACGCTTAGTTTCAAACTTCTTATCGAAGTCTGCTTTTAGCTCATCCCACTGCTCAGCAAGTTGCTCAAGCTGTGTTTGTAGCGCATCGTCTTCTAGAACTTGCTCTAGCCATTGCTTACGACCGATAGTATCAAGCTTAACTTCAGAGTAACCACCAGACAGAAGTACAGCTTTAACACGGTTAAGAAGGCCACCCTCAAGAATTTGGAACTCTTCAGTTAGATCTTTCTTAGCTTCTTTAAGCTGCATCTGTTCGATTTCAAGTGCACGTTTGTCTTTCTCTACGCCATCGCGAGTGAAGACTTGTACATCGATGATAGTACCCGAAACAGAGTTTGGTACACGTAGAGAAGTATCTTTAACATCAGATGCTTTCTCACCGAAGATAGCACGTAGTAGCTTCTCTTCAGGAGTCAGTTGAGTTTCACCTTTAGGGGTTACTTTACCAACTAGGATGTCGCCACCCTTAACTTCAGCACCAATGTAAACGATACCTGACTCGTCTAGTTTAGACAGAGCAGACTCACCTACGTTTGGAATATCAGCTGTGATCTCTTCAGAACCCAGCTTAGTATCACGAGCCACACAAGATAGTTCTTGAATGTGGATTGTCGTGAAACGGTCTTCTTGAACTACGCGCTCAGATACTAAGATCGAGTCTTCGAAGTTGTAACCGTTCCAAGGCATGAATGCGATACGCATGTTTTGGCCAAGAGCTAGTTCACCAAGGTCTGTTGAAGGACCGTCAGCAAGAACATCGCCGCGTGCAACTGGTTCACCAGGAAGTACAGTTGGACGTTGGTTAATACATGTGTTTTGGTTCGAACGCGTGTACTTAGTCAGGTTGTAGATATCGATACCAGCTTCGCCAGGTACCAATTCATCTTCGTTAACCTTAACTACGATACGAGAAGCGTCAACAGACTGAACTTGACCACCACGTTTAGCAACCGCTGTAACACCAGAGTCAACTGCGATGTTACGTTCGATACCCGTACCTACTAGAGGCTTATCAGCTCTCAGTGTTGGTACAGCTTGACGTTGCATGTTGGCACCCATCAATGCACGGTTCGCATCATCGTGTTCTAGGAACGGGATAAGCGAAGCAGCGATAGATACTACTTGGTTTGTCGCAACGTCCATGTAGTCAACGTGATCGCGTGGGTGAAGACCAGATTCACCTTTTTGACGAGCTGTGATTAGCTCATCTGCAAACGTACCTTCTTCAGTAAGAATTGTGTTTGCTTGCGCGATTACGAATTGACCTTCCTGGATTGCAGACAGGTAATCAACTTCTTCTGTTACTACACCATCTACTACACGACGGTACGGAGTTTCTAGGAAACCGTAATCGTTACAACGTGCAAATGCAGATAGCGAGTTAATTAGACCGATGTTTGGACCTTCAGGCGTTTCGATCGGACATAGACGACCGTAGTGAGTTACGTGAACGTCACGTACTTCGAAGCCTGCGCGCTCACGAGTAAGACCACCAGGACCTAAAGCAGAGATACGACGCTTGTGCGTAACTTCTGACAATGGGTTGTTTTGGTCCATAAACTGTGAAAGCTGTGAAGAGCCAAAGAATTCTTTAACTGCAGCAGAGATCGGCTTAGCGTTGATAAGGTCTTGAGGCATGATTGCATCAAGGTCACCAAGGCTTAGACGTTCTTTAACGGCACGTTCTACACGAACTAGACCAACACGGAATTGGTTTTCTGCCATTTCACCTACAGAACGGATACGACGGTTGCCAAGGTGGTCGATATCGTCCACTTCACCAATGCCGTTACGGATACCAATCAGTTTCTTCATCACTTCGATGATGTCTGATTCATCCAGAGTACCGCGCTCTTCTTCTTCTTCACGCTCGATAGAGCTGTTGAATTTCATACGGCCTACAGTTGATAGGTCGTAACGATCTTCAGAGAAGAATAGGCTTTCGAACAATGATTCTGCAGCTTCTTTCGTTGGTGGCTCGCCAGGACGCATCATGCGGTAGATTTCTACCAATGCAGAGATGCGATCTACTGTGCTATCCGCACGTAGAGTGTCTGACATGAATGGACCATGGTCTAGGTCATTCGTGAACAGCACTTCTAGAGTCTTGTGACCTGCTTGAGACAGGTTAGCAAGTGCTTCTAGGCTAATCTCTTGGTTTGCGCCAACGATGATCTCGCCAGTTGCTTCGTTGATGTAATCTTTCGCAGCAATCTTTTCAACGATGTACTCTACTGGTACTTCGATGTGCTCAACGCCATCTTTTTCAAGTTGACGGATATGGCGAGCAGTTACACGACGACCAGTCTCAACGTAAGTTTTTCCGTTTGCTTCGATGTCGAATGACGCAGTTTCACCACGTAGACGATCAGGAACCAACTCCATAAGTAGAGTTTGGTCTTTCACTTCGAAGTTCACTTTGTCGAAGAACAGATCTAGGATCTCTTCAGTCGATTTACCAAGTGCACGAAGGATAATCGATGCTGGTAGCTTACGACGACGGTCGATACGTACGAATAAGTTATCCTTAGGATCGAACTCAAAGTCTAACCATGAGCCACGGTAAGGAATTACACGTGCGTTATAAAGAACTTTACCTGATGAGTGGGTCTTACCCTTATCACTGTCGAAGAACACGCCTGGGCTTCGGTGCAGCTGGGATACGATAACCCTCTCGGTACCATTAATTACGAAAGTACCATTGTCAGTCATAAGCGGAATTTCGCCCATGTAGACTTCTTGTTCTTTAATGTCTTTTACAGTACCTGCTGGTGCATCTCGATCAAAGATAACTAGACGTAGTTTTACGCGTAGTGGCTTTGAGTAAGTAACACCGCGGATTTGACATTCTTTAACGTCAAAAACTGGCTCACCAAGACGGTAGCTAACGTATTGCAGCTCAGAATTGCCGTTGTAGCTCTGAATTGGAAATACAGAACGGAAAGCAGCTTCAAGACCGTATTGACCTTCAGGATCCTGTTCGATGAATTTGTCGAAAGAATCAAGCTGGATCGATAACAGGTATGGAATGTCCAAAACTTGTGGACGAGTACCAAAATCCTTACGGATGCGCTTTTTCTCGGTATAAGAGTAAACCATGGGGTTCCTCAGCTCGCTGATAAGTGACCCAAACCACCCAAAACACTCTTCAGAGGGGGCGGTGACAAACAGCTGTTTACTGTAGTGAACAATCATTTCGAAAAAATGACTGTTTTTTTGCTTGGATTATGACGGTTAAACAGCGGAAATTTCGTCATAGCCCTACAGCGCAAAAAGGCCGGTGGTTAATAAACCACCAGCCATTAGCCTTGCGGCTAAGAAGTTAAGTAATAATTACTTAACTTCAACAGAAGCGCCAGCTTCTTCTAGCTGTGCTTTAAGAGCTTCAGCTTCAGCTTTGTCAACGCCTTCTTTAAGCGCTGCAGGAGCTGAGTCTACAAGACCTTTAGCTTCTTTAAGACCTAGGCCAGTTGCGCCACGTACAGCTTTGATAACTTGTACTTTGTTAGCGCCAGCAGCAGTTAGGATTACGTCGAATTCAGTTTGCTCAGCAGCAGCTTCAGCAGAAGCACCACCAGCTACAACTGCAGCAGCAGCAGTAACACCGAATTTCTCTTCCATAGCTTCGATAAGCTCAACAACTTGCATTACAGACATTTCTGCAACTGCGTCTAGGATTTGCTCGTTAGTAATAGACATAACAATTCTCTTTTAAGTCAACAATAAGTTTAAATAGCAACCAGTGAAAAGCAAGGCTTAAGCCGCAGCTTCTTCTTTTTGGTCGCGAACAGCAGCGATAGTACGAACCAGCTTGCCAGCAGAAGCTTCTTTCATGCACATCATTAGGCGTGCGATAGCTTCGTCGTAAGTTGGTAGTGTCGCTAGTACTTCAGCATCAGTAACTGCGCCTTCAAATGCAGCAGCTTTGATCTCGAAATCTTTATTCTCTTTAGCGAAGTCTTTGAAAAGACGCGCTGCAGCACCTGGGTGCTCATTAGAGAATGCGATCAGAGTTGGACCAGTGAAAGTGTCAGTTAGACACTCGTAGTCTGTACCCTGAATCGCACGGCGTGCTAGTGTGTTACGAACAACTCTCATGTAAACACCCGCTTCGCGAGCTTGTTTACGTAGAGAAGTCATTGCGCCAACAGTAACGCCACGAGAATCAGCTACAACTGCAGAAAGTGCACCACTGGCAGCTTCGTTGACTTCAGCAACAATTGCTTTTTTGTCTTGAAGATTTAAAGCCATTTGGATTAACCTCTGGTTGTGATTACAGCACTCATACAAAATGTAATGAGCGTTTACGATGTTATTTAAAAATGAATAAATTCACTTCAAACCACAACATCGCCTACGTAGGTTTTATTAAGCCATATCTCCGAAGAGTACGGCGCCTACGGTCTTGGGACGGATGACCTGAATTGCTTCAAAAATCACCCAACCACAAATATTAGGCGCAGAAGTATACACTAAATCTGCGCCGAAGCAAATTAGTTTGCTTGAGTGTCGAGACTAGCTTGATCAACAGTAACACCAGCACCCATTGTAGTAGAGATGCTTACTTTCTTCAGGAAAGTACCTTTCGCTGAAGAAGGCTTAGCTTTCTTAAGAGCAACTAGAAGTGCTTCTAGGTTCTCTTGAAGCTGGTTAGCTTCGAAAGATGCTTTGCCGATAGTAGTGTGGATGATACCGTTCTTGTCGTTACGGTAACGAACCTGACCAGCTTTAGCGTTCTTAACCGCTTCAGCAACGTTAGGAGTTACAGTACCAACTTTAGGGTTTGGCATAAGGCCGCGTGGACCTAGGATTGTACCTAGTTGACCAACAACACGCATTGCATCAGGAGAAGCAACAACAACGTCGAAGTTCATTTCGCCTTTTTTCACTTGCTCAGCAAGATCTTCCATACCAACGATATCTGCGCCAGCTGCTTTAGCTGCTTCTGCGTTTGCACCTTGAGTGAACACAGCAACGCGGATGTCACGGCCAGTACCGTGAGGTAGCACAGTTGCGCCACGTACGTTTTGGTCAGATTTACGAGCATCGATGCCTAGGTTAACAGCAACATCTACAGACTCAACGAATTTAGCAGTCGCTAGTTCTTTAAGAAGAGCAACAGCTTCGTTGATTTCGTATTCTTTAGTTACTTCAACTTTGTCGCGGATTACGCGCATACGCTTAGTAAGTTTTGCCATGATCTTATCCCTCTACCACTAGGCCCATTGAACGAGCAGTACCAGCAATAGAACGCTTCATTGCTTCGATGTCAGCACCAGTCATATCAGCAGCTTTAGTTTCTGCGATTTCCTGAACTTGAGCGTCAGTTACAGTACCAACTTTCTCAGTGTTTGGACGACCTGAACCAGACTTAACGCCAGCAGCTTTCTTAAGAAGAACAGCAGCAGGTGGAGTCTTAGTTACGAACGTGAAAGAACGGTCGTTGTAAACAGTAATTACTACTGGAGTAGGTAGACCTTTCTCAACAGATTCTGTTTTTGCGTTGAACGCTTTACAGAATTCCATGATGTTCACGCCGTGTTGACCTAGAGCAGGACCAACCGGTGGACTTGGGTTTGCCATACCAGCTGCAACTTGCAGTTTGATATAAGCTTCAACTTTCTTAGCCATGATATTTCCTAATTTTTGGGTACATGCGCTAGCCCTGAGGCAAGCTCCCCTTAATTTCAATTAACTCTTTCTTACTTCGATAGAAGTAAAAAGGCGCGAAATTATAATCATAATTCGCGCCTTTAACAACCCTAAAAAGGTGGTTTTTTATACTCTTTTATTTTGAACAACTTATGAAGTATTTATCCACAGCTTGTTCAAAAGTTAGAGTTTTAGTCCAGCTTTTCAACTTGACCAAATTCAAGCTCAACCGGTGTTGCACGACCAAAGATCGATACAGATACCTTAATGCGGCTTTTCTCGTAATCTACTTCTTCAACTGTACCGTTGAAATCAGCAAACGGACCATCGTTCACACGAACCACTTCACCCGCTTCGAACATTGTCTTAGGACGTGGAGACTCGCTCGCTTTCTCTAGACGGTTCAAGATAGCATCAGCTTCTTTGTCAGTGATTGGTGCAGGACGATCAGAGGTACCACCAATGAAGCCCATAACACGAGGAATGCTGCGTACTAAGTGCCATGATTCATCATTCATGATCATTTGCACTAATACGTAGCCAGGGAAGAACTTACGTTCGCTTTTACGGCGTTGACCTGCACGCATTTCCACTACTTCTTCAGTAGGTACTAAAACGTCACCAAAGAATTCTTCCATGTCGTGCATTTTAATATGTTCGCGTAACGATTGAGATACACGACCTTCATAGCCAGAAAAGGCTTGAACTACATACCAACGTTTTTTTGGAGCTTCACTCATGAATCAGAACCCTCTACACTCCAGTTGCTAGAGAAACTAAACGGACCATAATGCCGTCAATTCCCCAAAGCACTAGAGACATAACAATACATACAGCTAAAACGATCAATGTAGTTTGCATAGTTTCTTGGCGAGTAGGCCAAACAACTTTACGAATCTCCATACGAGATTCTTTTGCAAAATCGATCGCAGCTTTACCTTTAGTTGTTGTTGCTGCAACGCCTAGTGCGGCAGCAATCAGCACAACTACACCTGCAGCGCGAATTACAACAGACAATTCACCATACAGGTAATTACCCACAACAGCAGCAGCCAACAGTACAAAAGCGACTACCCACTTCATTGTATCTGCTGCACCTGAGCTATCAGGAGTTTCAGCGTTTGCTTTCATAAAACCAACCTGTGATAAGTCTTAAATATAGACGACAATAACCCCGCTGTTGCAGGGCACATTCCTTTGCGTTGCAAAACAACACATCTAACAGTCATTTTAGTTAAAAAGACCGTTTAATTCTTTGCTAAGAGTTAAAATTGATGTCAAAACACCCAACTCTTTTTACAGCGCAGAAAAAGGGCATCAAATGATGCCCTTTTTACTAGTGGTTCGTCAAATCTTATGCAAAGATTTTAGCTACAACAC
>NZ_JBFRVM010000172.1:0-8327 GCF_041475145.1 Vibrio sp. 10N.222.49.A3 | reverse complement strand
CTGACTGGAGCAGATCAGTATCAAGATAGCATCACTATCAGACGCAGTACCACCAATGCAAAATTAGAGCTAATGGCCTTAATCGAAGGTCTAGAGTATGCGCAGGATGGCGATGTCATCTACTCAGATAGTGACTTTTGTGTGAAGGGTTATAACGGTTGGTTAGATAACTGGAAGGATAAAGGTTGGCGTAAGTCAGATAAGAAGCCAGTTAAGAACCGTCATCTATGGCAACAAATCGACGAATTGCGTTCACAGAAATACGTAGAGGTGTTTAAGGTCAAAGCTCATTCAGGTGATAGAGGTAATGACATGGCAGACTTGTTAGCTGTTGAAGCGGCAGAAGCCGAGTAAGAAGATAGAGCACAGTTTGTTGGCAAACCGCTAGCAGGCTGTGCGGTCGCATTGTTACTTTATCCCTAGGAACAGTGATTCGTCTTTAGGGTAGCGTTAAGCGTTTTTATAGATAACATATACCTGAAGATGAAGCATTCAATGGCTGCAATTGGGGTGTTTTTTCAGGCTCGACATTGACGATGATAGTGATCATGATGTAGATAAGGATTGTATGATTTATAAATAGAACGATATTAGGACACTACAATCTAGCGTACCGCTGCGCAGACGTTACATTTACTCTTTCTCAGCACCAGCGAAAAGTTACGCTTTGTTGAGTCGACGTGTCAAAGCGACTTTAACTTATGGAAGATAGTTGTAAGTCTGCTTACGTTTACTTTGATGAAGATGTAGCGTCGATTGTTAATATTGCATGTGACTGGGATTAACTTGCCTCGACATGCTTGTTGAATTATTTTGTTTGGTGGCAGTTAGCAAAAATAGAGCTGTACTTCATTAATTAAAAGGTGAACTGTTTATAGTAAAGAGAGCGTTATTATTTCGGGTTTGTTCGCTGATAATGAACACATGAGCCATTATTAGTGAGTAAAACAATGAATCCATTAGACTACACATTCTATACTTTAAACGCCAAACACTACTTACTGGAACCAGAACAAACGATGACGGTAATACAAAGCCAAAGCCATCCGATCTTGCCTGGGATAGTTTTCTTGGTGGGATTCCTAGTCGGTCAGATTACCCACCTTTATTAATCACGTCCCGTGGCATTATAAGAGGACAACTTTAAGTTAAGTCGCCATATTTCAGAGGGATCCGTTGTATCTAATGAACATGATTTTGAGGTTGACATGGTAGCTTCTCAGTTGTTATCTACGAGTCATCTGCAGCGTTTAAAGCAACTCGAGAAACATTTTTCTCGCAATGAAACTTATGATGTTGATATTGTCTCCCTTGCTGAAATTCTGGCCTGCTCAGAGAGGTACGTGAGTAAGCTAATGGCTTCTTTTGAAAGCTTTGGGCTTATCCATTGGGCTTCGGGTCAGGGGCGAGGTCATCGTTCGAAACTGACACTACTAAAAAGTTTTGAGACTTCACTGCTGACTCAGTTAGAGCGAATGGCTCGGTCTGGCAGAATGAATCAGGCATTTCGATTAGCCACTCTACTTGGCGAAGTACGCCTATTTCAAGATCACTTACCACTCTGGTTAGGGGATGCGCAACAGGAACTGAAAAAGCAGAATACTTTAATGTATTTAGTTCCTTACGTGCTGCCTGAATGGCACCCTCATTTGGCGCAGTCCGCTCGTTCTATTTTATTGATCGAAAGCGTCTTCGATACCTTAGTTCGATATAACCCTATTCAGAACGAAATTGTACCTCATATCGCTCACCAATTTCATTACAGTGACAAGCAAATCCGTCTCCGCATCCGCAATGATATAATGATGCACAATGGAGAAGTGCTGACACCGGAACTTGTCAAAAAAAATATAGAAATGCGCCTTAGGACGCCGCATCCATATCAAATTCTATTTCGTCATGTAGAGGGTATTGACATAGATAAGCAGTGGGTCATTTTCTCTATGCGTCAATTTGACCCCGTTTTCCTGCATTTGTTAGCCGACTCACACAGTGCAATTTTTGATTATCAGGCTTCAAAACCTATCGGGTGTGGAGCATATCGGGTCGAAAGTCTGGAAAAACAATATTGGAGTTTGGTTCGCAACAACCACTATTTTGGCTTTGGTGGCCATATTGAACGAGTAGAGTTTTGGTGTAGCGATGCCCAACCTCAAACGCCTATGCACGTGGCAGAACTGCTCTATTGCGAATCTCAACCCGCTCAGCCACAAAAAGTCGATCGCAGTGGGTGTACTGTTTTGCAGTTTCATCATCATGCAAACGCCTTGTCCGCTCAAGAAAGAGCTTGGCTTGTTCATCATAGTCGACGCTTTACACTTGATAGCCAGAAAAGAGCAGCGAACAGCGTGATGGATTGCCATCAAGATAAGGGATTTCACTTGTTCAATCACGACATGAAACTGCCAGCTCGTCCGGTGATAATTGAAGTGATAGACAGTCATATGAGGGAGTTGCAACCTTTGCTTGATGCGTTGTCTCAAAAAGGGGTTATTTGGAAGGTATGTCTTCAAGGACAGTCTCAAGATGTGGCTGTTGATGTCTCCTACGACTGTTACGTATTTGGCGACGACCTGACGTTCCAGTATTACGAATGGCTACTTTGCGGCAATGTGTTTAGCCTATGTTTGTCTGAACGTGGAAAACAAAGCCTATTAACCTTTATTGATATGCTCATGCAGGAAAGTAACGACAGTGAGGAGCTTCTGCACAAGCTGTATCGAGCGGAGGATTGGCTTATCCAGAACTATTATTATTGTCCTCTGTGGCGCAATCATTTTACCGTCACTCGCGCAGACAATTTGTATGGTACCGAAACCAACAATATGGGTGTCATGTCGCTGGTCAATATGTGGTTGGAGTAATCGCTGGTATGGTAGTGTATCTGTAGCGATATGATTTGCAGTGTTTAACGGATAATTAAGGAAAAAAAATGGACTTTCACCTTTGGCTCGGCTTTGTCGCGGCATCGCTCATTCTTACCGCGACACCAGGGCCTAGCATATTTTTAGGTATTGCACATGCTCTCAGTTATGGGCACAAACGCGTGCTATATACCGCCCTTGGGGACATCTCAGCTAACTTTATTCAAATGGTGTTAGTCGCCTTGGGTTTAGGTGTCATCCTTGCCAATTCGGTAGTGGCATTTACTGTCATCAAAGTTTTTGGTGTGATCACGTTGGTTTACATGGGACTAAAAATGCTCCTCGCTAAACCAGCACAAGTTGAGCACTTAAACCTCAACAACTCAGATTTACAGGCCTCAAACAAAAAGTTGTTTTACTCTGGCTTTTTAGTCGCGGCTGGCAATCCCAAAGCCATCCTATTCTTTTCGGCTTTTTTTCCGCAATTCATCAACCCCGACTTACCCGTATTCCCTCAACTATTAGTGATGTGCCCAACCATGGCGTTGCTTGATTTCAGTTTAGTGATGTTTTATGCGTTTTCGGCCAGACGGATTGTTGATGCGAGCCGACTATCTCTTACCGCTGTGACAAGAGGAAGTGGTGCTTTACTGCTGGGAGCCGCAGGTATTCTAGCAGTTAAAGAACCCACTTAATCTCGACTGAGAACCGCGACCAAGATTGAACATACTGTGCCCAGCACAACCATTACACCTATTTAGCAACTCTCGGAGTAAGACACCTATGATCACTTTTTACGAACTGTGTGGGGGCGATGGCTTAAAATTCAGTCCTTATTGTTGGCGAACGAAAATGTGCTTGATACACAAAAATATAGCGTTTGATACCACTGAGCTTTCTTTTGTCGACATTCAGGCTCAGTTTAAGGCGCAGTTTTCTACACTCCCCGCCATCAAAGATGGTGAAACGGTGCTCTCTGATTCGTTTAACATCGCTGATTATCTTGAGGCCCACTACCCTGAATCACCTTCATTATTTGGCGGTGAAAAAGGGCGTTTAATGGCACTTTTTTTCCATGAGTGGGCAGCATCATTACATTCGGACATCGCCAAAATTGCCATCTTCGACATTTACTGCAAGCTTAAAGATCGCGATAAAGATTACTTTCGTTCCTCTAGAGAGAAACACTTTCAGGACAGCTTAGAAAATGTACAAAGCAACAGCCAAGAGTTAGCAAAGGCCGACTTACTTAAAAAAATGAGAGTACTGGAATCTTATTTAGCTAAGACACGATACTTATCGGGCGATGCGCCCATGTATTCAGACTATATCGTCTATGGGACGTTGAAGTGGCTGCTGTCTACGAGTAACGCTTTCACAGGGGAAATGCTGACTAGCCATGTTTTGAATTGGTATGACAGCCTAGATAGGATTGGCACTGGAATTTAAACATGCTTTAAGACAACGATGGAAATGTGAACGCAACGCATAGTTTGCGTTTAAATTTATCGGATGTTACATATTGATTTGTTATAGTTTATTTCCGTATGTTGCTGTCAATATGCAATGTACAGAATAAACTTTCATGTCAAAAAAGTGCCACAGGATATCGTATTATGATAACTAAAGTTGTTCCTCTGATGTTGTTAGTTTCGTGTTCAAGCTTTGCATCAAGTGAGATTGTTGATAATTTTTCTCACATAGGATTTGGTTATAAAGGAGCTAGTTTTAAGTCGGGAGCGTTAAAACCTTACCTTAACGATAAGTATGACAATACAGAGAATAAGACGATGGGAGGGGTATACTTAGATGTCAGTGCTCAAGTTTTTGACTACGTATTCGTTGAAGGAAAAGCAGACTTTCTCACTCGATTTAGTTCGGAGGTAGATAGTTGGCAAGCTGGCGGAGGACTCATTGGGCGTTTGGGAGGGGCAATGGCCAGCTCTTTATCCTGTGGAGCAGTAAACTATCGTGCTGATAGTGATTACAGTTCACCATATTCCGAGCGTGGAACATACTGTCAAGCGATGGTTAGAAAACAAATAGCTAATCATTGGTTGATGGGAGTTTCCTATCAGCATGATTTCTTAGATCTAGCAAGAGATGAGTTTAAGTGGAATAACGTCTTTCAATTCGGCTCAGTGTTTGGCTTAGTTGCAAATTTAGAATATGCAGAGCGTGATGAGGCGGAAGTGAGCTATGAGCTTGGGTTGCAGTTCTCATTTTAACCGGCGAGGGTATATATTTTTAGAAGGTTCATTTTATTATCAATATATTATTTTGTTTTTCATAAGAGGCTAGACTTAGCCACCACTTGAAAGTCATCTCTGTATAAAATGGTGCCGACGTCTGAATAATGTAATGTCGCCACCTTTGAATCATATTCTTCTAATATATATTTTAGCTCATACATGAGTGATATATGTTTGACGCTTGAGTCTAAAAACCAAGAGATAGCATTGTCTGGCCATGACTTTGAGTGGAACGGTGGACATGGTAGTGATTCATTAAGTTGAGTGAAGATTTCTTTAATATGCACCTGATGGTACTCGTAAAGGATCAATCCGTCGACAAGCATCATTTGTGCTTGGGTAATGATACCATGAGTATGCTGGAGTCGCTTTTCCTCCTCCATACTGGCAATAAATCTTATAAACATTGGATTCCTTTATTACTATTTATTCATCTAGTTTAAGATTTTATCATTGATAATTTATCGTTGGACGATTTGAGAGTTAGCACAGAGTGTAAATAAATTTCATTCTATTAGTCAATTATAGAGGAGATGCACATGAAAACCATTATCCACGAAGCCATCAATCTTAGAGAGGCCGGAAATTATCATGCGTCTCGGCTTTTGCTGCGTACGCTATTGGATGACAGTCAATATGCAGCCAAAGCAAATTTATACATGGCTTGGTCTTATGATAATGAAGGCAAAGAGAAGCAAGCGCTTATACATTATCATCTTGCATTGGAAGGGGATCTTTCCATAACTGAACGTTTTGATGCTCTGTTTGGGTTGGCGAGTACTTATCGCAGTTTGGGTAAATACACTGAAGCGTTAGAGTATTTTGAGCGAACCATTGCTGAATACCCTGATTCACTGGAAGTACAGCCGTTCTATGCCATGTGTTTGTACAACTTAGAACGACACAAAGAAGCAACGGCGTTACTAATTAAGTTATTGTTATCAACCACTGAGAGTAAGAAAATCAAAAGTTACCAGCGAGCCATTCTGCTTTATGCAAAAGACCTTGATAAAACGTGGTAAATGTTGCGTTCCTACGTATATTTGTTCGTCTAACCGGGGAATAGAAACAATAGAGTAAACCAACTTATGAACTCTAAGGTTATGGAGCTCGATAAGTGATTAGCAGTTGGTAGCAGACAAGGATCGATGATGAGAATAGAGAGACGATGTGCTGATATGATAAGTGAGTTTAGTCATGACCCTTCGTAAGGTGACTCACTTTGTTACAGGAGGCGCAGCTGCTGGCATTTTGAATTATCTTCTTGCGCCAGATGAAAAGAAGCGGGTAGTAGAGCTGAGTGACCCGTTGACTTACGGTCCGTTAAATAATTATGGTACGCAGCAGGGAGATGCTCTACGTAGTAATTGGTTTAGGGGGGTATGTGATCTTATTAATGATCCAGACTTATGGCCATGGTTAGCCGGCCATATAGGACTGCCCATATTGCAGAGCTATCAGAACCTCGAATGCGATGGCGATTATGTTGTTTGGGTTGGCCAGTCAGTGGATGAGCAATTAATGTTGCGAGCGCTGTGCTCTGTGCTACCGGAACAACGTTTATTTTTAGCCGATGTAACGACAGGTAAGTTGAGCAAAGACACCATGCCAATCGTTGGTGCCTGTTCAGCCGAAGAACTTACTACCGTCATTCCAGTACCTCTTGATATCTTTCAGCAGGTTAAATTAGCCAAAGAATGGGATAGTCTTCTTGTGAGTAGGGATATGGTTCGAACTTGGAACGGTTCCGCAATTGTATCCCATGATGAGACGTTTTTTGATGCTGCTCTTCTTGCTGCGATTGGCCCACGAGTTTGTGTTGCAGCAGTAGTCATTGGTCGTGTGCTTGGTGATTATGTAGGGCAAGTTGGTGATACTTTTCTCTGTTACAGATTGCGTGTGTTGATCTTGAGAAAAATAGTGCGCTCGGTAGGTGAAGGACCTTTCTTTAGGCGTCAGTTGAGTCGAGCGTTATGATATGGGAAGTTCAAACATTTAGTGAAAATATAGGGTGAGAAAAATACAACGGAAACGTAACTGAGAGTAAAAGCTCACACTTTGCCTATCGAACACTCATTCCTAGTGTGCGTGCTATAACTAAGTAAAAATTTAAATTCTCATTCTCATCACCGTAGCCTCGGATATTAACGAAGGGAATGTTTTTATTTTCGAGCTATGGAAACAGCCGCGAGTATAAACCATTACCGCATAGTTCTGATTGCGTACCAAAAATTACCAATTGCAGTGTTCATACAGGGATTCGACACATTCTATTGATCTGAATTGAGCTTCATCAATATCAGCTTGGCTTAAGTCATCAAATATTATTCCTTTCATATTTTGAATATCTTTTCCGTTGTATTGACTGATGTTTAACCACATATAGCTTGTAACATCATTTTTAGGCACAATTTTCCCCAGGTAGTAAATAACAGCAAGCTTATACTGTGCGTCTTGCTGTCCATTCTTTGAGGCTAAGTTAAACCAATGTAGAGAGTATTTGTCATTTTGTAGGACACCTTCACCTAGCTCATACATTTGACCAATGTAAAACTGTGCATCTTTATTGCCTTTCTCTGCTGATTGTAAGAACCAATGTGCTGATTTTTTTAGATCTTTGCTAATGCCATCGCCACGGTAGTACATTAAACCCAAATAAAACTGCGCTTTATTTTCGTCATTTTCTGCTGCTAACTTAAAATACGTAAATGCATCCTCGTATTGTTGAAGAGAATAAAGGTAGATTCGCCCAGCACTATATTGCGCGTCTACAAAACCTTGGTTTGCTGACTTAACGTACCAATCTAAAGCTTTCGCGACACTTTTTTCAACACCCAGTCCTTTACTATACATCCAGCCTATAGAGTACTGTGCTTGAGCATCTCCGTTCTCAGCTAAGGGTAGCCATTCTGCATAAGCAGCCTTATATTTCTTTTGGCTAAGCGCGATGTATCCTTTTTCATAGGCTTCATCAGAGTTTAGAGTTTGTTCATTTGTGATATTGGTAGTACCACTCGTACAGGCACTTAAAATAAAAAGAGGAATTAAAATTAAATAGCGAAGCATGATTTATTGACTACGTGATGAAAATTTAAACGTAAGTATATCAGTGGTGGTCACTAAAAACATGATGTTAATCAGATGATTACTAAGTGCTATTTGAATTAAGTGAAATTGCCAGCTAATGGGAATAGTGATCCGCACCAGCAGT
>NZ_JBFRVM010000171.1:0-10013 GCF_041475145.1 Vibrio sp. 10N.222.49.A3 | reverse complement strand
TTCAAGCAATAATACTTATTCGAACGGCATTAACTCAATCGAGTGGTCTTTCTGTATCTGAGTATTCTGAATCAGCGAATAGGTTATTCCGTCACAGCTTCCTGTTTGAAGCATGGGCTCTTTAACGTGTTCATCTTCTCGATTTCATTGGTTAAACGCAGTGAAAGCAGCGCTTTTTGGTTTGAAGCAAAATCGAACATAACGATGGTCGCAGTGCCGATTGTCGTCAGCTTCTGTTGAGCCTTACTGACGATCGCGTATTCCATGGTGAAGCGGTCGTCTTGAATGTCTGTAACACGCGAACCGATCATCAGCGTGTCTGGATACGTGACTGGTCTGAAATATTTACAATAAGTGTCGCCAAGAACAGGGCCAACTTTGGTAATCGCCATCTCTTCCATCAGCTCGACATGCTTGAAAAAATCTAAGCGAGCCGTTTCGAAATAACGAAAATATACGGCGTTGTTAACGTGATTAAGGGCGTCCATTTCTCCCCAAGCGACAGGGATTTCTGTTACTACCGGGTAGTCAGATAATAGTGCTTCCATGCGAACTCTCTTATTGTTATCTGTGTAGTTAGTGTTATCTGGGTAATTAACGTTATCTATTTACCCTTCATCGGGATCAGTTGTTATTGGAATAAAAACCCTACCGCTAAATTAACAAAACTGCAACACGTGTGATTTAAGTTTTTGAAGCTTGAAACCACACAATGTCAGTGACTTAGTTGCACATCCACTCAATGTTCACACATTGAGGTGTTTGAATTGCAGTTCAACTAAGCGTTGGTACAATTCGCAGCTATTGATGAGCGACTGGTGGTCGCCAATGTCTACTAGCTGCCCTTTATCTAGCACCGCAATCTGGTCGGCGTGTTTAATTGTTGATAATCGATGGGCGATAATGATGGTCGTTCTGCCACGCATTAACTCTTCTAAAGCTTGTTGAACGTGATGCTCACTTTCACTGTCTAGCGCACTGGTTGCTTCGTCCAACAAGAGAATATTCGGATCTTTTAGGATGGCACGAGCGATGGCAATACGCTGACGCTGCCCGCCAGACAATCTAACGCCACGTTCACCAAGAAAGCTGTGATAGCCTTCAGGTAAGTTCTGAATGAACTCGTGCGCGTGCGCTTTTTTCGCCGCTTCGATAACTTGCTCGTCCGTTGCTTCTGGGTTCCCGTATCGAATGTTATGGAACACATCGTTGCTGAACAGAGCGGGTTGCTGAGGGACTAATGCCATCTGCTTTCTTAGCTCGTTCGGATCAAACTGATTCAGTTCAACACCGCCTAACGTTACTTTGCCTATTTGTGGGTCGTAGAAACGTTGCAGCAGTTCAAATAGGGTGGTTTTACCTGCGCCAGACGGGCCAACCAATGCCAACACTTTACCTTCATGGGCCGTTAGCGTGAGGTTGCTTGTTGCGGGCTGGTCGGGTCTTGATGGGTAACAGAAGGTCACATCATCAAAAGCGACTTCTGGTGTCACGTTATCGAGTGATGTTGGGTTTTCTACAGGCGCAACAATATGGCTTTCAACTTGTAGAATTTCAATTAATCGTTCTGTCGCACCTGCCGCACGTTGCAGTTCACCCATCACTTCAGAAATCGTACCTAGTGATGAAGCGACCATGATCGCATAGAAGACAAACGCCGCTAAGTCACCCGCCGACATCGTGCCGTTGATGACATCGCTGCCACCAACCCAAAGCATGCCTGCAATCGCACTGAACACGATAACAATCACACCAGAGATAAGAATCGCGCGTTGCTTTACTCGCTGACGTCCAATTTCATATGCTTTTTCCACTTCAATCGCAAATGACGCTTTCTCTTGTGCTTCTCGGCTGTAGCTTTGCACAGTCTTAATGTGCTCAATCGCTTCGCCGGCATAAGAGCCCACATCAGACATCGAATCCTGACTTTGGCGAGAGAGGGCTCTCACTCGTCGACCGTATACCAAAATCGGAATCAGGATAAACGGCACAGAGGCCAACACGATCAGCGTTAGCTTAATGTTGGTCGCGAAGAGCATGATGATTGCGCCAATACACATTAATGCACTTCGCATCGCCATAGAAAACGACGAACCAATAATGCTTTGGAGCAGGGTTGTGTCGGTTGTGATGCGCGACATGATGTCGCCACTGCCATTGGTTTCAAAGTAACTCGGGTGAAGCGTCACCACGTGATTGAAACCGACAGGCGTATATCCGCACTTACTCGCTCACCAACAGAAGAGACCAAATAGAAGCGAAAGAAGGTGCCAATCGAGATCAGCACGACTACAACCATGATGAATTGAATCGCACTGCCTAAATCTGATAACGATTGTTGGCTGAAGCCTTGGTCGATAAGAAGGCGAATACCGTGTCCGACCGAAAGGGTTAAGCTCGCCGTGAAGATCAAAGCGATCAGCGCTGCAATCACACGGCCTTTATAGGGCTGAATAAATTTGCTGAGCTCAAATAAAATACTGAGGCTTTTCTTCTCAGGTTTGGGTTGTGGCGCTTTTTGAGTAGATCGTTGAGCCGTTCGCTGAGTAGAGTCACGCGTAGAAGAGACATCGTTTTGCATATGACTGCCTTAATGTGTTGTCGCTTTAAGAGTAGATGGCTTGTTGTTTGTACGTACATGTCACGAATCAAGTGCTAGTCGTTCGTAAATGTTTGTTGCTTACAAGAGAAACCATTAAAGCACGCATCGCTGACTGATGCTTCCTAGGACACTCAATTTTCGGACTTTGATGCCTAGCAAGTGAGGAAATCGATACTGTTCAAAAGGAACATTAATCATTTAATGAGGCTTGGAATGAAGAGCAAACGAGCTATTTTATTCTAATTTTTATGCATGTGAGCGTAAGCCAATGGCGAATAGAAGCTACAGGTTTTTAGATCTTGTACTGATTTTTTAATTGGAAGAGAAACGTTTGCTTTCCCTCGATTTCAAGCTTATCAGCAACTTGTGACTTTTGGTTGTAAGACCAGTTATAGCGACTGTTTTCTGCGCAACTTTCGTTACAAAAATTCAACAAAATAGTTTTTTATACATTTTTCTTGCATAAAACCTCGAATTGAATAGAATAACCAACAAATGACAATTAATGCAGTATTGTGGCATGAGTATTCAAGTAAAGAGCATCAACAAATCATACGGTAATACCCAAGTTCTTCATGACATCAGCTTTGACTGTGAAAGTGGCGAAACCTTGGTATTGCTTGGCCCAAGCGGCGCGGGCAAGAGTTCATTACTGCGTGTATTGAACCTGTTAGAAATCGCGGACAACGGCGAATTAGACATTGCGAACGAGCAATTCGATTTTTCAAGCCAGATCCAAGAAAAGCAGGGGCTTAAACTTCGTCGTAAAGTTGGCATGGTGTTCCAACAATACAACTTGTGGCCACATATGACGGTGATGGAAAACTTAATTGAAGCTCCCACCAAAGTGGCGGGTTTAGATAAGCAAGAAGCCATCAAGCAAGCTCAAGAAGTACTAAAGACACTTCAACTTGCCGACAAAGCAGACGCTTGGCCACTTCAACTGTCTGGTGGTCAACAACAGCGTGTTGCGATTGCACGTGCGCTGATGATGAAACCGGATGTGTTGTTGTTTGATGAACCAACAGCGGCGCTTGATCCTGAGATCACCAACCAAGTTGTCAGCATTATTAAAGAGTTGAGTGGAACGGGCATTACTCAAGTGGTTGTGACACACGAAGTTGATTTCGCGAAGAAGATTGCTAGCCACGTTCTGTATCTAGAAAAAGGGTACATCGTTGAACACGGCACCAGCGATTCATTCGTTAACCCGCAGACACCCGAGTTTGCCGAGTATCTTACGCATTAAACCTAAGTTGACTCACTAGATTTAGCTAAACACAACATCGATTAAAACAATCAAATTATAGAAATGGCCACAGGTCAAAATCACACAGATTCGGAGTAACCAAATGAAAAAGATTCTACTAGCTTCACTTATCGGCCTTTCTTCTGCAGGCATGGCTGTTAATGCATCGGCACAAGACGAAATCAAATTCGCAATGGAAGCGACTTACGCACCATTCGAATACATGGACGAGAACAACCAAATCCAAGGTTTTGACGTAGACCTAGCAAACGCACTTTGTGAAGAGATGAAAGCAACTTGTACTTTTCACAACCAAGCGTTCGATAGCTTGATCCCAGCACTTAAATTCAAACGTTACGATGCCGCTATTTCGGCAATGGACATCACTGAAGCGCGTCTTAAACAAGTAAACTTCTCTAATGCTTACTACGACAACTCAGCAGCATTCATCTCTATTGAAGGCAAAGTAGCAGACCAAGCAGCACTAGAAGGCAAGCGTGTTGGCGTTCAAAACGGTTCAACTCATCAAAGCTTCCTACTTGAGCAAATGGCTGGCGTAACAGCGGTACCTTACTCAAGCTACCAAGATGCATTCATCGACATGAAAAACGGTCGTATCGATTCAGTATTTGGTGACACAGCGGTAGTAGCTGAATGGTTCAAAAAGCAAGACAACCTAACGTATGTTGGCGACCAAGTAACAAACCAAGAGTACTTCGGTAACGGCTTTGGTATCGCAGTAAACAAGAGTAACCAAGAACTTGTAGACCAGCTTAACGTTGCACTTGCAGCAGTGAAAGCGAACGGCGAATACGACAAGATCTTTAACAAGTACTTCGGTAAGTAATTTATGGAATTAACGGGTTACTCTTTAGGGCTCGTCGAAGCAAGCTGGATGACAGTTCAGCTTGCGTTCGTAAGCCTATTGGTTGGATTGGTTCTAGCAGTGTTGTTTGCAAGTGGTGAGATGTCTCGTCGTATTGCAATCAAATGGCCAACGACTGCATTTGTGACGATTGTTCGTGGTTTACCAGAAATTCTGGTCGTACTGTTTATCTACTTTGGTTCGACACAAGTTCTGTTCATGATCACTGGCGACTTCATAGAAGTGAGCCCGTTCTTATCTGGTGTTGTTGCACTGTCACTTATCTTTGCTTCTTACGCGTCACAAACCATCCGTGGTGCTTTGAAAGCAGTAAGCAAAGGGCAAAGAGAAGCAGCAAGTGCGCTTGGTATTTCACAATCTCGTGCTTTCTTCAGAGTCGTATTGCCACAAGCAGTGAGACACGCGCTACCAGGGTTAACCAACCAATGGTTAGTGTTATTGAAAGACACCGCATTAGTATCGCTGATTGGCGTAACCGATCTATTGAAACAAGCGCAATTAACATCTGCGGCAACGCATGAAGCATTCACTTGGTACGCGACAGCAGCAGCAATCTATTTGGTCATCACTTTAATCACCCAAAGATTAGTAAAAGTGATTGATGGTAAGTTTTCTATTCAAGGTTTGGGTAACAAAGGGGCAATGGCATGAATCAACAATACCTCTCTCAAATGCTTGAAGGCTTAGTGACCAGTCTTCAACTCACAGGTGCTTCATTGCTTGTTGGTTGTATATTGTCATTGCTGATGACGGTAACGCTAATCCTAAGGATCCCGGCGATTCACTGGTTAACACGTGGCATCATCACGCTGTTCACCGGCACACCATTGTTGGTTCAGATCTTCTTGGTGTATTACGGCCCGGGTCAATTCGACTGGATTCGTGAAAGCTTCCTATGGACATGGCTTAGCCAACCTTGGTTCTGCGCAATGTTAGCACTCGCACTGAACACCGCGGCATACAGCACGCTACTGTTCAGAGGTGCATTCAACGCGATTCCAGCAGGGCAGTGGGAAGCATGTCGCGCATTAGGCATGGACAAAATCGCAACGCTTAAAGTGTTACTGCCATACGCACTACGTCGCGCCGTTCCAGCTTACTCGAACGAAGTGATTCTAGTCTTCAAAGGCACGTCACTGGCAAGCACCATCACCATCATGGATTTGATGGGCTACGCTCAACGTATCAACGGCCAAACCTACGACACGCTCACAGTGTTCGGCATTGCTGGAGCATTCTACCTAGCAGTGAATGGTGTATTAACGCTGATCTTCCGTCAGGTAGAGAAGAAGGCCCTCGCATTCGAAGCTGCGTAAGCTAGCCACTCAAAAGCTTAACTAACGTATAAAGCCTGACATTAATGTTCGCATAAATGGCAGGCTTTTTTGTGTTTGGGTATGTGCAGGGTACTGTGATTACATACAGTTCGGGCGAGTTTTCGCTAAAATCATACTATATAGAAATATTCTGCATTTTGTCATTCAATGAGTTTATCTATGTTTTAAGTCACTGAAATACTGTGATTAATCGTGGTAAAGTGCCGTGCATATGAAACTAGATAGAAAAATTCTATATTTAAATGCAGAATTTTTCTGTCTAAGAGCTGTTGAACTAAGCCGCTTCGCGGAGGACTTTCCTCTCACTTATCCGATAGACCAAACTTATGATGTATCCATAGATTAAGGAATACATCATGACCCTATTAAGACAACAACTTATCGATGAAATGGCGGTTCGCCGTTTTTCTCCGAAAACCCATGTAAGCTATTTACGTTGGGTTAAAGATCTATCTACTACTTACGATCTGTCCCCCGATTTACTCACTGATCAACAGATTAGTGCGTATTTACGTACGCTCACCACAGAGCGGAGCTTAAGTAGTAGTACTTGTGCTCAAGCTTTGAATGCCATCTTGTTCTTTTATCGTGCCGTTTTGAATAGAGAATTTGAGAGCGACTGGTTCCCCCGATTAAACGCGCCAGTAAAATACCGGAGCTGCTTAATCGCGAGGAAGTAAGAAGTATCATTAGTCATTGTCGAAGTTTTAAATATCAGACCGCACTTGAAATGTGTTATGGATGTGGCCTACGTGTCAGTGAGGTCGTAGGCTTGTACGTGAAAGACATTGATGGTACGGCGAAACGACTGCACATTCATTGTGGTAAAGGTAAAAAAGATCGCTTTGTTCCACTGGGTGATAGCCAACTGAATCATCTTCGAAATTACTGGTGTCATTATCATCCCACCGTAGTGCTGTTTCCCAGCCTAGAGCCCGAAAAGCCATTGGGTATTAGCTCTCTGCAGAAATGCTTCAAAGCAGCAAAAGTTGAGGCAAACGTCAGAAAATTAGGAGGAATACACGCTTTGAGGCACGCTTATGCGACTCATCAGCTTGAGTCGGGCATGCCTTTGAATGTTCTTCAGCGTTACCTCGGACATTCGAATATCAAAACGACATTGAGGTACACCCATTGGATTGGTCATCACAACGAAAGCTCGGACGGAAGTAAGTTCGACTTAGTTGCACAACTATGGGAGGAGAGCGAATGAACGCATTATCTCCTTACCAAGCCGTATTAACACAAGGCTTAGAAGAGCTTGATAAAAGCAGAGTCACACCGAGACAGTGGCAAGTGCTTAACCATTTAAGAGACTGCCGAACAGAGCGTATGGGCAGCTACGACTGGCGTTGTCAGCAATGTGGTCATGAAACGCGTTGGTACTGCTCTTGTCGAGACCGTCATTGCCCCAATTGCCAAGAGCAGATGAGACAGCAATGGCTAACAAAGCGAAGCCAAGATATTTTACCTGTGGCCTACCATCATATGGTTTTTACCTTACCTCACGAGTTCAATGCTCTGGTTAAAGCGCATCCTAAGGTGGTTTATCAATGCTTGTTTCATTCAGTGTGGGCCACATTATGCGCGTTTGCTAATGAGCGGCATCACCTTGTCGGTCAACTTGGAGCATTAATGGTTCTTCACACTTGGGGAAGAAATCTGAGTCAACATACTCATATTCATTGCCTACTACCGAGTGGGGTGCTTACAAAAGATCGGCAATGGCAACCGACAAGAAAAGAGAGTTACCTGTTTCCGGTTAAAGCCCTATCCGTTCGCTTTAAGAAAGAGATGTTATGCCGAGTAAGCGAGTTGATAGCAACGCACAGTAATTTATTAGAGGAAGCCGCTAGTAAGAGGTGGGTTGTGTACAGTAAACCTGTACTCCATGAGCCTACAGCGGTAGTGGGTTATCTATCTCGGTATTGCAATCGTATCGGGTTAAATCCCAACCAATTAAGTTATAACGTGGATGGCCGTATCACGATGAGTTACAAAGACTATCGAACCAATGGGACGCAAAGAATGTGTTGTAATGCGGGCGAGTTACTTCGACGCTTACTTTTACATGTGTTGCCTAAAGGGCTAATGCGAATACGCTATTATGGCTTTTTAGCTAATGCGGTACGGGTAAAAGCGATAGCGGAAATTAGGCAAAGCTTACGAAAGCGACCCGCAGAGAAGTCGGAAGTGCTGAAAGAGAAACCGCGTTGTCCGAACTGCCATAGCAACAGCTTGGTACTCGTGTGCATCAATATTAGACCTAAGATAGTCGTTTCAGAGCATCGACTGACCTAGTTGTCTGATTGTAATGAATAAAATTATCGTTGTGTTATGGCGAGAGAGGGGCATTGTTCGCTTTTAAAAAGATTATGCAACGGGTATAGTCGCAGTAGATAAATTGGTGGCTAGAAGTGGAAAATGGACGGCTGATGGGGTACCAGTCTTAATGATAAGAGTGGAACGTAAGTCAGTCCTAAAAAGCAAACTCCATAGATAGAAGCGGCCAAGTCCAACAGGTATTTATCCATTGTGCTACGACAACGGATAAATACTTAAGCGTTAGCAATCTTTTGAGGTATGTATGTGTAAAGTGTTAATAGAAGAAAAGTTGAGTGCAGTTTTTTCAAATGTAAATGATTGGCTAAAGTTTGCTGAGCAAAAAAATGCAGCTCTCTTAGTGCTAAATGGTGGGGTAGTATGGGGCGTTACTAGAGTCTTATCGAAAGTAGATATTTTAGAGACAATATCATACTGGTCTGCTCTGATTGGTTATATCTTGCTTGTATGTTCTGCCCTAATTTGTATTATTTCATTCTTACCTGTTCTTGACGAAAAATGGTTTAAGCCCGAAGAAATAAAAACTACAGATAACTGTTTTTATTTTGCTGACATTGCAAAGTATTCAAAATCTGAGTATTTGGTTCTTCTCTCTGAAAAGCTAGAAATGAGTAACTATAAAGCGAGTCCATTCGAGATAGATTTGAGCTCGCAAGTTATTACAAATGCAGAAATCGCACTCGATAAGTATAAAAAATTTAAACTTGCTTCAAATGTTACTGTTTTAGCAGTTGTTCTTTTTTCTATTTCAATAGGGTTTCATTACTTTTAAGGTCAAAAATGATTAACCAAAAACAATTACCAGAAAACTTGCGCAACATTATTGATAAACAAGTTAAAAAGTTTAGCAAACCTGTAAGTACTAGTTCGATGAGTCGAATACCAAATGTAGACTCTATCCCTACAGAACAATCAGATAAATGGTTAAAAATTGATAATGTAGTATGTGTATTTGTAGATATGAAAAATTCAACTCAGTTGAGTGCAAGTCACTATGCAAGTTCTACTGGTCGGGTATATACATTATTTACAGGCACTGCTGTAAGAGTATTCAAAGAGCTTGGCGCTTCATATGTGGATATTAAAGGTGATGGTGTTTTCGCTCTTTTTGATTACGACAAAGTTCATCATGCATTTGCGTCTGCCGTGACTTTTAAAACGTTTGTTAACGATGTATTTACGCAAAAAGTAACCAATAAGACCAAAGTAAATACTGGTGTACATATAGGTATTGATCAAGGAACTCTTTTAGTCAGTAAAATCGGCTTAAGAAGAAGTGCATCACGTGGAGATATGCATAACGAGGTATGGGCAGGAAAAGCAGTAAACATGGCTGCTAAGTTGTCTGGTTTATCAAAAGATGATGAAATTCATGTGTCTGACAGATTTTATAAAAATCTAACAGCTATAGAAGCAAAATATTCTTGTTCGTGTAGTGCCCCTCAGTTGCTCTGGGAAAAAATAGATGTTTCACATGATAAAAGGTTTTCATTTAAATCGGCTCATGTTTTGAAGAGTGCATGGTGTAAAAAGCATGGTGCAGAATACCTTCAAAAAATGCTTACAGCAGACTAGATTGCTAACTAATAAGGATTA